>JABUSR010000153.1 GCA_021442645.1 Ruminiclostridium sp. | reverse complement strand
GCCGTACTCGACAAGCGCAATGATTGGAGCAAGGAAAATAAGCAGCGGCCTATGTGCAGCAATTGCCACCGCGGCAAAAATGAAAGGCACCAGCGCCAGCAGGACAAGCAGAGAGATGTGGTCCCTTCTCCACTTTTTTATAAAAAAGGTCTTTCTCTCCGAGAAGGAAAACGTGCTCTCCCTGACGGCAGCGACGATGTTTTCATCAGCCTTCCGCCGGAAGGCCTCGCCGGCCAGGCGCTCCCCCGCCAGAAGCTCATTGATGCTCACATCAAACTCCCGGGAGAGGAGCTGGAGCATTTCGATATCGGGCATATAGTTCCCGTTTTCCCACCGGGATATGGTCTTGTTGGTTACGCCCAGCCGTTGGCCCAGGGCCTCCTGGGTGAGCCCGGCATTCTTCCGCAGGGCGGCCAGGAATTTTCCGATTCTGATCTGATCCAATCTGATCACCTCCGGATATCATGGTACACGGTTCCCGGTGAGAATTCCTCCCCACAAACCGCGAACTGCCTCTGGTTTAGCCGTGCGCTATTATTTGGACCGTCACGCCTTTGTTCTCTTTACGGTTTTTATGCTTTTGACAAAAGCGACGATATATAGGATGACCATCACGAAAAGAATCACGATTCCGGTGATGGGCATACCGAGGCTGTCCTCCATGACATCGCTGAGGAAAAGACCGAGGTCCCATACTCCGTGGAGCAAAAACGGAACAAGGTAGGAGAGGGCGAAGAGCTTTTTGCGCTCTGTACCCTCTGCCCGCATGGCCTTATAGAGGAAATAGCCCATCAGCCACTGGAACAGCATGTGCCCCGGGAAGAAAGCGTTCAAAATCAGAGCGGCTTCGCCCATGACCAGTTTTTCGAGGAAGCCAAAGCCGATGCCGATGATGCCTGCGAGGAGGATGGTTTCCTTCATGCCCAGCTCCTGCCGGCGCTTTAAACAGCGGTAGACAAAGAAAAGCTTTGCCCCTTCCTCTAACAGGGATGCCCGAATAAACGAGGTAAAGAAGCTTTGACCAATCGTGGTTACAGTATTCGGATCCCAAGGCAGCAGGAAATCAAAGGACACCTGAATGACAATGATAGGGATCATATATACGGTGGCAGAAAGCAGGAATGTTTTCACATACTCCTTGTTTGTGACGGTTCTCTCTTCGCCTTTCAGGATCCAGCGATAAATCAGAAAGGGAATGATGATCGATAAAACGGCTCCGATGGGCATTAACATGGTAAATCTCCTTCTTTTCTTTTGCGTGTGGTGTTGGCCGCAGCATGATTCGGCTCACAGGATTCCCAGCTTTTTAGCCTGGGCGGTGAGGTCGGCCCGGCAATCGGGGTGAGAGATGTCGATGAGGGCCTTTGCCCGGTCCCGGACGGTGAGATGCTTCAGGTTGACCATGCCGTACTCGGTGACCACATACTGTACATCTGACCGGGGGGTGGTGATGATGGTGGCAGGAGGGAAATAGGGGAGGATCCGGCTCTTGGGGGATCCGTCCGGGTTTTCCCCCAAAGTGGAGCGGAAGGCCAGAAAAGACTTGCCCCCCTTGGCCATCTGGGCGCCGCGGATGTAATCCAACTGGCCGCCCACCCCGCTGAACTGCCGAGTGCCCATGCCCTCGGCGGCCACCTGGCCAAAGAGATCGATGGACATGGCGGTATTGATGGAGACCATGTTGTCGTTCCAGGCGATGTTCGCAGGGTTGTTGACCACCGGGAAGGGGCCAAAGTATATATTTTCGTTATGGTCCAGGTATTCGTACAACTCCCGGGATCCGAAGGCAAAGCCAACCACAGATTTTTTGGGGATGAACTTGGGGCGGCTGTTGTTGATGACCCCGGCCTTCATGAGGGCCATGATGGAGTCGGTCATGAGCTCGGTGTGGCAGCCCAGGTCGTTCTTGCCGGTAAGGCCGAAGCCCACGGCAGTGGCCACCTCGCCGATGCCCAGCTGGATGCAGCCTCCGTCCGGGATCTCGTCCAGGAGGAACCGGGCCATGGCCAGTACGTCGGGGTCGTCTTCCTCCACAGGCCCGCCGGGGGTGGTCTCCTTTTCGGCGTCGGCAAAGACCACATAGTTGGCGTCAGAGACATGGATAAGGGTGCGCTCCCCGTAGACATAGGGGGAGAACCGGTTAATGTGGAGGACGATGGTCCCCGCCACCTCCTGGATGAAGGGGTGCATGCAGCACCCGGAAGCCCCGTGGCTCATATAGCCCCGGCTGTCGGGGCTGGATACATCCAGGAAAGCGATGTCCGGCCGGAAGGTGTGGTAGCACCACTGATCTACCTGCCCCAGGTGGACGGAGGTATAGTCCAAGGCCCCGGCCTTCAGGGCCCGGCGGTCTTCATAACCCACGAAGTAGGTGCAGAACCGGAAGGCCTTGGGGTTGGCGCAGTCCAGCAGAGACATGGGGGGAAAGATATTGGACAGGCCGATGGTCACATCCTCCAGCTCTTCCGACCGGGCGGCCAGGGCGTCGGCGATGGCCCGGGCGTAGCTGGTGCAGCAGCCGATGTAGACCTTCTGGCCGCTCTTCACCAGAGCGGCGGCCTGAGTGGGTGTGAGCTCTTTTTCCCGGAACTGTCGGGCGAGGGCGTCATTCAGCACGGACATAGTGGGGTACCTCCTGGGGTGGATCTGTGGGCGGGTACAGCCTGGCCCGGCGGGCCGCCGGGACGATGCCCAGTAGGCTGCCGATGAGGAAGAGGACGATGCCCAGGGCGATGGGCGGGGTGATGGCCTCCCCCAGGACCAGCAGGGCAATGAGGGGGGCCAGGATGGGTTTGAAGAAGAAGACCAGACTGCCGTAGATGGCGCCGGTCTTCTCGATGGCCAGCATGTGGAAGACATATCCCGCCGCGCAGTTCACCACGCCGATGAACAGGAAATAGGGCAGGGTGGCGGCGGTAATGCCGTGAAGGAAGGGGACCCGGCAGAAGATATCCAGGTGGACAGCGTGGTAGAGGTTCTGGCCGAGGCCGGTGTACCCCAGCAGCAGAAGAAGGAACAGCTCAGCTGCCCCGAAGAGGAAGGAACCGCAGGTGACCACGATGCTTCCCACCCGGGCGGTTTTCCGCTTGCCCAGAACGGCATAGAGGGCAAAAAACAGGGCGGAGATGACGGTGAGGCAGACGCTCTGAGGGTTGACCCCACCGCCCCCGAAGGGGTTTACGATGACCAGGATGCCGAAGACCTCAAAGACCAAGGCCAGCAGATTGTTCCACCGGACGGTCTCGTGGAGGATGAGGGCAGCCAGCAGGGTGACAAAGATGGGGTTGCCGGAGAAGATAACTGCCACGGTGTTGGCCTGGCCGCAGGTAATGGCAAGCTGGTAGAGGACCATGCCCAGAGGGACATTGATCAGGCCGGTAAGAGCAAAGTAGGCCACGTCCTGCCGGGTGAGGCGTACCCCCTTCTTCTTCAGGGTGTACGCCGCCACAGGGATAAGGCACAGCCCACCCACCAGGAAACGTTCCATGGTAATCTGCATGGGGTGGAAGGCCCCTGCTACGGCGGGGAGCTTCAAAACGACTTCCATGGTGGAGAAAATGAGGGTGGCCAGAGCGATGAAGAGACCGCCCAGGGCGAGGTTTCGGTTCATTGCCTGGTGCTCCTTCCGGAAAGTTTTATACTGAAATCCGATTAAAACAAGACAAGAATGGCTTGTTTTAATCGCCTCCGCAGAGGCGTCGATTTCGTATGAGACGCCTTTTGA
>JABUSR010000135.1 GCA_021442645.1 Ruminiclostridium sp. | reverse complement strand
GGGGCACGCTCTTTTTTAGGGGGAAACGCACGCATTCCTGCGTGTAAACATCAACTCTGTGCCGCACGAAGGGCCTCTTCGTCCTCGACACGCTTTTGTTCCAGTGCCTCTTTCAGAATCATGTCTTTGACCTTCATGAGGCGAGTGGTGTTATTTCGGTCGTTTTCGTCCAACTTCATGGAGATGTATTTTATGTTCCGCTGCATCTCAGGAATCATCACGTATTCCAGGGCATTGACGCGGCGGCGGGTCTTTTCAATCTCCTCGGCCAGAAGCTGAGAGGTCTTTTCGATACGCGCCAGCTCCAGCATATCTTTGAACACCTCGGAGAGGGCATCCACAGCGCCGTCCAGCTCACAACTGGTGGCGGCAAAGCCGTAGGGGTACAGGTTGCCAGTATCGGTGTTGTTGGAATGGAACTGATAGACCGGGACATTAACGGACATGACGTTCCGGAAATCCATATCCAGATCCACGCTCTGCATGGGGTAGAGCAAGGCTTGCTGGAGGGCTTCCGGGGCCATCAGAGCGGAGGCTACGGTGAAGGAGGCGTGGGCACGAAGAAGGCCTTCCTCCACCTTGGAGCGCAGGGCACGATTTTCACGGATGATGTCCATAAACTGCTTCATGAGCTCGTCTCGCTTGTCCTTCAGCAGCTTGTGGCCACGGGTGGCCATTTTCAAACGGCCCTTGATCCGGGTCAGCTCCATTCTGGTAGCGTTTACGGTGGTAGAAGCCATAGCTGTACCTCCTTATTCAGATTTCGGGAGGTATTTGTCAATGTGCTCCTGCTTGATACGTTTGAGCTCGTTCACGGGCAGCATCTTAAGCAAATCCCAGCCCAAATCCAGCGTCTCAAAGATGGAGCGGTTCTCATCCAAACCCTGGGAGACATACCGCTTTTCGAATTCTTCAGAGAACTTGGCGTAGAGCAGGTCTGTGGGGGAGAGAGCAGCCTCACCCAGAATGCTCATTAGCTCCTTGGCCTGCTTGCCGGCGGAATAGGCGGCGAACAGCTGGTTCATAGTGCCGGAGTGATCTTCACGGGTTTTGCCTTCGCCGGTACCCTTGTCCTTCAGACGGGACAGAGAGGGAAGCACGTCGATGGGAGGATTGACACCGGCACGATACAGACCGCGGGAGAGGATGATCTGACCCTCAGTGATATAGCCGGTCAGGTCAGGGATGGGGTGGGTCTTGTCGTCTTCGGGCATGGTCAGGATAGGAATCATGGTGATTGAGCCTTCCTTACCGATTTGACGACCGGCACGCTCGTACATGGTAGCAAGGTCGGTGTACAGATAGCCGGGATAGCCGCGGCGTCCGGGGACTTCCTTCTTAGCTGCAGAAATCTCACGGAGAGCCTCAGCGTAGTTGGTGATGTCCGTCAAGATGACCAGAACGTGCATGCCCTTTTCAAAGGCCAGGTACTCTGCGGCGGTCAGAGCCATTCGGGGGGTGGCAATACGCTCGACAGCGGGATCGTTGGCCAGGTTGGTAAAGAGGACAGTACGGCTGATAGCACCGGTGCGGCGGAACTCCTCCACGAAGAAGTTGGACTCTTCAAAGGTGATGCCGATGGCGGCGAAGACCACGGCGAAGTTGGATTCGCCGTCCAGAACCTTTGCCTGGCGGGCAATCTGCGCAGCCAGGTTGGCGTGAGGCAGACCGGAGCCGGAGAAGATGGGCAACTTCTGACCGCGGACCAGGGTGTTCAGACCGTCGATAGCGGAGATGCCGGTCTGGATGAACTCGTTGGGATACTCACGGGCAGCAGGGTTCATGGCAAGACCGTTGATATCCCTGTATTCGTCGGGGATGATGGCGGGGCCGCCGTCGATGGGCTGGCCCATACCGTTGAAGACACGGCCCAGCATGTCGCCGGAGACAGCTAACTCCAGGGGATGGCCCAGGAAGCGGACCTTGGAGTTGGCCAGATTAATACCGGCAGCGCTCTCAAAGAGCTGGACAACAGCGCTGTCGCCATTGACTTCCAGCACCTTGCCACGGCGCAGGCTACCATCCTGGAGCTCAATCTCGCAGAGTTCGTCGTAGGTTGCACCCTGCACCTTTTTGACGATCATAAGAGGACCGGAGATCCCCTGTATAGTTTTGTATTCTTTAATCATAGGTCCTGACCTCCCTGCTCAGCGATCTGCTGAATCTCCTCCTGCATATCCTGAGCGATTCTGGCGTAGGTGGCCTGATATTCGTCGCCGGGCACACTCTTGGCGCGGCCAATGCGTCCGCGGGCGTCAATGTTGAACAGTGCATACAGATCTAGTCCAGGGCAGCGGCTGATGGCCTCGCGGCACAGGGTGTCGTAGTCCAGAATGATCTGCATCAGCTTGACCTGCCGGTCATAGGAGGAGAAGCTGTCGATGTCCACGAAGGCGTTCTGCTGAAGGAAGTCCTCACGGATCATCTTTGCGGTCTCCAGGGTCAACTGGTCACCGGGGGACAAGGCGTCCTTACCGACGAGCTGAACCATTTCATTCAGAGCGGACTCCTCCTGAAGGATGGCCATGGCCTTCTGGCGGTTCTTAAAGAAGGCCTCACCCAGGTTCTCATCATACCAGGGCTTCAGGGAGTCCAGGTAGAGGGAGTAAGAGGTTAGCCAGTTGATGGCGGGGAAATGACGGGCATAGGCCAGGGAGGAATCCAAAGCCCAGAACACCTTGACGATGCGCATGGTGCCTTGAGATACGGGCTCGGACAGGTCGCCGCCGGGAGGAGAGACAGCGCCGACTGCGGTCAGGGAGCCGGTACGGGGCTGGCTGCCGATGGTCTCCACCACGCCGGCACGTTCATAGAACTGGGCCAGGCGGGAGGCCAGGTAGGCAGGGTAGCCTTCTTCACCGGGCATTTCTTCCAGACGGCCGGACATCTCGCGGAGGGCCTCAGCCCAACGGGAGGTGGAGTCTGCGATAACAGCCACGTCATAGCCCATGTCACGGAAATACTCCGCGATGGTGATGCCGGTGTAGACAGAAGCCTCACGGGCGGCCACAGGCATGTCGGAGGTGTTGGCGATCAGCACGGTACGCTTCATCAGAGAGTCGCCGGTCCGGGGGTCCACCAGGGTGGGGAACTCACGCAGAACATCGGTCATCTCGTTGCCGCGCTCGCCGCAACCGATGTAGACCACCAGATCCACGTCGGACCACTTTGCCAGTGCGTGCTGCACCACAGTCTTACCGGAGCCGAAGGGGCCGGGGACAGCGGCGGTACCGCCCTTTGCCACGGGGAACATGGTGTCGATAACACGCTGTCCGGACTGCAGAGGCGTCACGGGAGGGAACTTCTTCTTATAGGGACGGCCGATACGCACTGGCCATTTCTGGACCATGGTGAGGGCTTTTTCTTCGCCGTTCTCCAGCGTCAGCACGGCAACCGTTTCTTTTACGGTGAAGCTGCCGCTCTGAATGGACTTAATGGTGCCCTTGACCCCATGGGGGACCATGATCTTGTGGAGGAAGGAGGGGCTTTCCTGGACGGTGCCAAATACGTCACCGGGCTCTACCACGTCGCCAATCTGAGCCGTTGCGACGAAGTCCCACTTCTTTTCTTCGTTCAGGGGAGGAACCTGCACACCACGGGGCAGGTTGTTGCTTCCGGTCTTTCTGACAATCTCATCCAGCGGGCGCTGGATGCCGTCGTAAATACTTTCGATGAGGCCGGGGCCAAGATCCACAGAGAGGGGGGCACCGGTGGTAATGACCTCCGCGC
>JABUSR010000183.1 GCA_021442645.1 Ruminiclostridium sp. | reverse complement strand
GTCGATTTCGTATGAGACGCCTTTTGAAGCATCAACCGCCCTTTGCGCGGCTCTTAGAGCTTCAAACGCGCTGATTAAAAATGGCTATTTTTAATCAGCTTTGAGTATTATTATGCCAACAAATACACTCTGCGATACTCCCTCTGCCGCAGCAATCCTCCAGCAACTTTGGCAGTCTCCCTCCGATCCGGTAGTGCTTCCGTTCCTTTGCCGGGCGTCCTTCTTACCGGCTCCCTCTGACGCGGGAAAATCGCAGATTTTTCAAAGGGAGAGATACGCCCGCCTTTCCTCCTGCCTGCAGCCCCCACTACGCACCGCCCCGCAGAGTTTTGCGGCCCCGGCGGCAAAAAAAGACGAAATCCGTGTTCTGCCGGAGCGTGTACCCGGCCCCCACATTCCAAAAGCCGAATGCCTTTCCCGAAGAAAGCAAAAAAACGCCCCCACCAAATGGTGGGGGCGTTGAAAGTTACCACTTAGGAGTAACCTCGTTGGTTCAATTAAGGATTAGCCCTTAACCTCAGCGATAGCCTTGCCCAGCAGAGCGCAAGCCTTGTCGCAGTCAGCCTCAGTGATGATCAGAGGAGGAACCATACGGATGATGCTGGTGCCGATAGCGGTGACCAGGAAGCCGTTGCGGATGCAAGCGCGCTTAACTTCAACGGAGTTCACGCCGTCTTCCAGGATAGCGCCGACGAACAGGCCGCGATGACGCTCAGCAACGATGCCGGGCACCTCAAGCAGCTTCTTTGCGAAGTAGTCGCCAACCTTCTTGGCGTTC
This sequence comes from Ruminiclostridium sp., assembly GCA_021442645.1. Classification (GTDB taxonomy): domain Bacteria; phylum Bacillota; class Clostridia; order Oscillospirales; family Oscillospiraceae; genus Evtepia. The sequence goes on along the minus strand of JABUSR010000183.1, from coordinate 2,988 downwards.
TCGGGCCACTTGCCTTCCTTCAGCTCGCGCAGAACGGTCAGGGAAGCTGCACAAGCAACGGGGTGACCAGCATAGGTGGAACCATGGGTGCCGGGGCCGAATGCGGAAGCAGCCTTGTCGTTGCAGGCGATGCCGCCGATGGGGAAGCCGCCGCCCATTGCCTTAGCCATGGACACGATGTCGGGCTTCACGCCGTAGGTCATGTAGCACATGAAACCGCCGGTACGGCCCCAACCAGCCTGAACTTCGTCCAGGCAGAACAGGATGCCCTTCTCGTCGCAGAACTTACGGATGCCCTGCATGAACTCGTCAGTTGCGGGCCACACGCCGCCCTCGCCCTGAACAGGCTCGAACATGATAGCGCAGGTCTTGCCTTCGACATAAGCAGCCTTGAAAGCTTCCAGGTTGTTGAACTCAGCATAGGTGAAGCCGGGGGTCAGGTCGCCGAAGCCCTTCTGGATAGCGGTGTCGGGCTGGCCGGTAGCGGTCATAGCGCCGAAGGTACGGCCATGGAAGGACTGCTTAGCAGTGATGATGTGCCATGCGTCGGGACCGATGTTCTCGATGCCCCACTTACGAGCCATCTTGATCATAGCTTCGTTAGCCTCAGCACCGGAGTTCTGATACAGGACCTTGTCCATGCCGATGGTCTCGCAGATTTCCTTGGACAGGATAGCCTGGGGAACGGTGTAGGGATAGTTGAAGGTCTGCATGATGGTAGCAGCCTGATCCTGGATAGCCTTCACAACCTTGGGGTTGCAGTTGCCCAGGCAGTTAACAGCGATACCTGCATAGAAGTCCAGGTATTCCTTGCCGGTCTCATCATACATGTAGATGCCTTCAGCGTAGTCAGCGACGAAGTCCATACGCTCATAGGTCTCGATCATGTACTTCTTGACCAGAGCCTTCAGTTCAACAGCGCTCAGACCAGTGTCTTTCAGTCTCATAATTGTTTCCTCCCATTCAAAAATAAATGTGAAAATAAGGGATTTCCCGGATTTGCTGCCAAATCCGGTATTCTCAACAGTCGAAAGTTGATCCGGCTGTTTTGAATGATAAGCAGCAGGACAGTCATTTACATGGTTCCCCTGTAACTTGTGTCCATAATACCACTATTTTTCTAAAAATGAAATGCACCTTTTGCACAAATTATTTCGGCCGCATTTCGGCAAACTTGCTGCCCATTTCGCAGGATTTTATGCGTTGCCTTTCGTTCTTTCCCGGCCTCTTTTTCATTTTATTGGGTATTTCTTCATTTAATTCCGTCTATTCTCCCTCTTTTCGCATTTTCCCCCCCTGTATCTCTCGTTTCTCGGGCAAGTTTGGTCATTTTTATCGTCGTCATTTTGCACAATCATATTTTTTAATATCGAAAAGTAATTTGTCCCTTTTATCACAATATTCTTCCCGGCTCCGGCTCTGTTCGTTGCATTTTCCCAAAGGCCTTGCTACAATATATAATAAAGGAAGTGATCCCCATGAAACCCGACCAAATCACCCATGTGGAAAGTGTCCGCCTCTCCGATGACGGCCGGGCTGTCCGCATTTTGGACCAGAGCCGTCTGCCCAATGAGACCGTCTACCTGGAACTTTCAGAACCCGAGGCCCTGTACGAGGCCATCCACTCCCTCCGGGTCCGAGGGGCCCCCGCCATCGGGATCTTCGCCGGCTACGCCATGTATGTGCTGGCCCTCCGGTCCCAGGCCACCAACCTCCCTGACTTCGTGGAGGAGTGCCGCGGCTACCGCGACTATCTGAATGCCTCCCGGCCCACTGCCGTGAACCTTCGGCACATGCTGGACCGGATGCTGGCCGCCGCGGAGTCCCTGCCCTGTATGGATGTAGACAGCGTCAAGGATGTCATGCGGCAGGCCGCCCTCGCCATCCACCGGGAGGACATCGCCATGTGCCGGGCCATCTCCCGCTACGGTCTCTCCCTGGTGAAGGACGGCGACGGCATTCTCACCCACTGCAACGCCGGCCCTCTGGCCACCTCCCGGTACGGCACCGCCCTGGGCCCCCTCTTCCTGGCCAAAGAGGAGGGCATCACCCTCCACGCCTGGTGTGACGAGACCCGCCCCCTCCTCCAGGGCGCCCGCCTCACCGCCTACGAGCTCCAGCAGGCCGGCATCGACTGCACCCTCATCTGTGACAATATGGCCAGCATCGTCATGAAGGAGGGCAAAATCAACGCCTGCTTCGTGGGCTGCGACCGGGTGGCCCGCAACGGTGACACAGCCAACAAGATCGGAACCTCCGGGGTGGCCATCCTGGCCAGGCACTACGGTATCCCCTTCTATGTGCTGGGCCCCTCCTCCTCCATCGACTTCTCCTGCCCCGACGGGGACCACATCCCCATCGAACTCCGGGACGGAGAGGAGATTAAGTCAAAATTCTTCCTGCAGCCATCCTCCCTGCCGGAGGTCAGGTGTTACAACCCCGCCTTCGACGTCACCGACCACGACCTGATCACCGCCATCGTCACAGAGCGGGGCATCTGCTACCCCCCCTTCTCCGAGAGCCTGGCCGCCCTCTTCGGCCGCAAATCCTCTGACTGAGTGTTTGGACAGCCTGCGTCACAGCCGCCTGAGAGGCAAAACGACAGCCTCGCAGAGTTTACCGCCTCAGCGGGAAACGTCGAAAATCGCCTTGGTTTGCAAGGAGTACAGCCCATTTTACCCTCCCACCTTGGCCGCCCCCATCTGACGAAGGGGGTGGCAAAATCGAAGATTTTGACGGGGGGAGAGATACTCCCACCTTTCCTCTTCTCTGCAGCCCCCACATCGGCCGCCTCGCAGAGTTTTCGCCCGCAGGAAAAAACCGGGGGCAGAGCTACGCTCTGCCCCCGGTTGGGTTTTCAATCGATTATCTCATCATGTAGTTCATAATCATCTGGGCAGTCTCGGCGCGGGTAGCTGTGCCCTGGGGGTTCAGGGTGCCGTCTCCCTTGCCGTTTATGATGCCGTTCATGACACACCACTTCATGGC
>JABUSR010000243.1 GCA_021442645.1 Ruminiclostridium sp. | reverse complement strand
CGATTAAAACAAGCCAATTCTTGTCTTGTTTTAATCGGATTTCAGTATGACAGATCGTGCCCCCCTTTATTCGATGGCCTTCATGGCCTCCGCCATGTTGATTTTCCGCAGTTTCCCGGCCAGAGCAAGGTCCACGACCACGGTGAACACCAGCGTCAACCCCACCGACCATAGCAGGCTGCTCATCGCCACCCGACAGCCGAAATACACGCCCTCCACCACGATCTGGGACATGGTATAGGTCAGCAGACCGATGCCCATTGGGACGCCGCAAAGAGCACTGATGGCCGTCAAGATGATATTTTCCCGGAACACATAGGACTCCTGCTCCTTCCGGCGGAACCCCAGCACCTTCAGCGTTGCAATCTCACGGACACGCTCGGTGATGGTGATGTTGGTGAGATTGTACAGCACGATAAAGGCGAGAGCTCCGGCACAGATCAGCACCACGACGATGACCAGATTCATACTGCTCAGCATGCTGGTGACTGTCTCCTCCATGTCGCTGAGGATGCTGACAGAGGCGATGTTGTCCATATTCATCAGGTCTGCACCTGCCTTGTGTTCCTCAATATCCTCCCCAAAGAGCAGGAGCGCCCCGTTGATTTCAGCCGCCGTGCCGAGGCCCTCTTCATAGGTTTCGGCGGTGAGGTATATGGTGTCTCCCACGAAGTTGTCATAGACGCCGGAGACCGTGACGGTCATCTCCCGGTAATCACTGTCTCGAAGGGTCACCTTGTCCCCCTGGACGATTCCCAGCCTCTCCGCTGCCCCAATACTCAAGACAGCCTCGCCCTTCCCGGGGAATGGGATCTTCGTCTCCCCGCTGTGCAGGTCGACAAATTCGGACAGGTCCTCATCCGATACCGCCAGGCTCACCGACCGGGTCTCTTCCGTTCCCACCAGGTCGATGTTTCCCCTGTAGACAAAGCCGACGCCCGCTGCAAAGTCCCGGGTTTCGGTTCGGAAGGCCTCCCGCTCCTCTTCCGTGGGCGTTTCCAGGAAGGAGACGGAGGCATTATACAGATCGATCTCCTCGAACTGACGGATGACAATCGGCTGGATGCTGTCCCGAATACCGAACCCGGTGATCAGCAGGGCCGTACAGCCGCCAATACCGATGATCATCATGACCATCCGCTTTTTATAGCGCAGGATGTTCCGGACGGAGACCTTATGCAGGAATTTCATAGGCCGCCAGATAAATCCAATCCGTTCCAAGAGGATTCGCTTCCCGGCGGAGGGCGCCGTGGGGCGCATCAGCCCCGCCGCGCAGGTCCTCAGATCCGCCCGGCAGACCAGGTAGGTGACGCCCAGGATACAGACCAGGTAGAGTGCCGTGCTGACCGCCAGCAGTTGGGGGTCAAACACGAAGGCAGCCGGCCGGTCGATGGCATACATCATCCTGTAGATCGTCCACAGGACCATCGGCATCAGCTTGGCCCCCAGCAGGAACCCGGAAACACAGCCCAGGATTGACGCACTCCCGGCATACACAAGGTACTGGGATGCGATGGAGAAGTTTTTGTAGCCCAGGGCCTTCAGCACGCCGTTCTGGGTCCTCTGCTCCCCCACCATTCTCGTCATGGTTGTGGTGCATACAAGGGCAGCCACCAGGAAGAAGAAGACAGGGAACACCTTCGCCACACCGGACACAATCCGGCTGTCGTTCTCAAAGCTCACATAGCCGGGGTTGGTGCTTCGGTCCAGTACGTATACGGTGGGTTTTTCTATCTCTGCCAGCTTCTGCTCCGCATCAGCCAGCTCTTCCTCTGCCTCGGTAATTGCCGGTTTTGCGTTGTTGATTTCTTTCTGCCCGGCGTTCAGTTTTTTCTCGGTCTTGGAAAATTCCGCTTTAGCCGTCGCCGCGCCCTGCTCATAGGCAGCCAAATTGGCGCTGTACTCGGCCTCTGCGGCATTCAGTTGGGCCTCCTGCGCAGCCAGCTGCTCCTGCACCGCAGGGTCCTCCGCAGAGGGATCCTGCTTTGCCCCTTCCAGAGCGGCCCAGCCCTGGTCCAGTTCTGCCCGGGCTGCATCCAGGGCAGCTTTGCTGTCCTGCAGCTGTTTCTCTGTTTCCACCTTCTTGGTCTGGTAGGCGGACCAGCCGGCGTTAATTTCCCGCTGACCGCTGTTCAGCTCGTCCTTCTTTTCCTGGAGGGTCGCCTTTCCGTCGTCCAGCTCTGCCTTTGCCTCATCATAGATGTCAGCAAACCGGAGGTCGGCCCGCTCCTGCAGAAGGTCTTCCACCGAAGGCCGAATCTCGTCCAGGGCATTCTCATACGCCTCCGAGTGGATCTCATACTGCTCCGACAGGGTCAGGTAGATTTCTGTGTAGTAGTCGGTGGAGAAGCCTTCCGGGGTCAGATAGAGGAATCCACCCACCGTTCCGTCTCCCAGGGAGGTCGTCCCTCTCTGATAATTGACATACTCTGCGGCATTCACAATGCCGACCACCACGTACTCGTCCTGAGAAAAGGTGTCAAATACATCCTCGGTGTTGCTGTCGGAGAGGACTACCTTTTTGCCGATGTCCTCCTCGGATACGTAAACGCCGTCCAGAACACATTCATTCGGTTTCTCCGGCAGTCGGCCCGCACATACATCGAGACCGTTGATTCCATCGAGCATGGTATGCCCGTGCAGGACCTGCTCCGAGCCATCACTATCAAGAACGATCACGTCTGCACTCACCGAAGCCCGGGCTTTCTCAATGCCCGCAAGTTCCTCAAAGGCCGCCGCGTCCTCCGCCGTGAGCCCCAGGGTACTGATGAGCCGGAAATCGTACAGGTTCAGCTCATGCAGATACCGGTCCCCCGTTGCGTGCATGGAGTCCTCCGTCAGGCGAAGTCCCGCAAAGAACCCCACGCCCAGGGCAATGATGGAGAGGATGGCAAGATACCTGCCCAGAGACTGCCGGATCGTTCGAAAAATCGACTTTCTCAACATAGCATTACCACTCAATTTCTTCCACAGGTGTAACGTTCTCGTTTTTATATTCCTGCACAACCGTGCCGTTCTTCACCTTGATGATCCGGTCGGCCATGGCAGTGAGGGCACTGTTGTGGGTGATGATGACCACTGTCATCCCGGTCTCCCGGGCCGTGTCCTGGAGGAGCTTCAGGATCTGCTTGCCCGTCACATAGTCCAGGGCGCCTGTGGGCTCATCGCACAGGAGGAGCTTGGGGTTCTTGGCCAGGGCACGTGCAATGGAGACCCTCTGCTGCTCGCCGCCGGAGAGCTGGGAGGGGAAGTTTCTTGCCCGGTCCTCCAGACCGACCTGCTTAATCATCTCCATGGGGGACAGGGGCTCTCTGCAGATCTGGGTGGCCATTTCCACATTTTCCAGGGCCGTCAGGTTTCCAATGAGGTTGTAGAACTGGAAGACGAAGCCCACGTCGTACCGGCGGTAGTCGGTCAGCTCCCGCTCGCTGTAAGAGGAGATATCTCTCCCGTCCACCGTCACACGCCCGCCGGTGAGCTTATCCATGCCGCCCAGGATGTTCAGCAGGGTGGTCTTGCCTGCACCGGAGGGGCCGACAATGACGCAGATCTCCCCCTTCTCAATGGAAAAGGAGGTGTCACGGAGGGCTTCGATCTTCACTTCCCCCATTTTATATACTTTACTCACATTCTGGAATTCAACAAAGTGTGCCAATTTGTTTTCTCCTTTACTGATACTCAAAGCTGATTAAAAATAGCCATTTTTAATCAGCGCTTTTAAAGCATCTAAGAGCCGCGCAAAGCGCGGTTGATGCTTCAAAAGGCGTCTCATACGAAAT
>JABUSR010000225.1 GCA_021442645.1 Ruminiclostridium sp. | reverse complement strand
GGGTACCACATGGCGCTGGAGACCTGCGGTCAGTTCGACTTTGAACGGCTGAGGCCCACGCTGGAGAAGATGGATCAGATTTTCTTCGATCTGAAACACCCGGATTCGGAAGCCCACCGGAAATTTACCGGGGTTGGCAATGACCTGATCTTGGAAAATCTCCGGAAGGTGGGGCGGATGGGGATGCCTCTTGTGGTCCGTATCCCGGTGGTCCTGGGGGTCAACGGTGCGGATGATGTGCTGGAGGAGGCTTTCCGTTTTCTCCGGGACGAGGTTCCTTCCGCATCCCTGGAGTTGTTGCCTTACCATCGGTTTGGGGAGGATAAGTACCGGGAGTTGGGCAGGGGAGTCCCTGATCCATCCTTTGGGATTCCAACCGAGGCCCAGTTGGACCACTGGAAAGCCATGGCTGAGATATATGGGATTCCTGTGGTGTCCTATCGTTGAGAATTTGACACATTGACAAATCAAAAGTTGGCGGGTAAAATAGACTAACCCCGTTTTTTGGATTAAATGTTAGGAGGAAATATTATGGCAAAGAAATTTGGCGTTGGCGTCATGATGGCTGTGGGCGCAGTGAGTGCCGCGGTGGGCGGCGTGGCCGCATTCCTGAGCCGCAAGAGCATCGAGAAGACTGTGCAGGACATTTCTGAAAAGCTTGAAGCAAAGATTGACGACGAGTTCCAGGTTGAGGACGAGGAAGTCGTGATTCACTCTGTGGATAAGGAAGAGACATCTGAAGAGAGCGACTTCGTGGACACTGAGGGCGTTGCAGAAGCAGCTGCGGAGGAGGAACCCACTGCGGCTGAAGAGGCAAAAGAAGCCTCAGCAGAGGAATAAGTTCACAATGAATCACTCCCTGCCCACCGGGCAGGGAGCAGATTTTTCAGTGCAGAAACACCGGAGGAAGCACATACCTTGGAGATCACGATAAAACCTGCTTACCAGGAGTTGGAGGCTATTCAAGCACTGTTATCGGAATATGCGGCCACAGTGGTGGCAGGTGAACCGGAGTACGCAGACTATCTGAGAATTCAGCGGTTTGAAACTGAATTAAATCACCCGGAGAAAAAGTATGGAGAGCCTGACGGCCGGCTGTACCTGGCCCAGGTGAATGGAGAGGCGGCCGGCTGTATTGCTATGAAGCGCCTGGACGAGACCCGCTGTGAGATGAAGCGGCTGTATATCCGGCCCGCCTTCCGTGGGAGAGGAATCGCCCGCCATTTGGTGGAATTACTTCTGGCTGAGGCCCAGCGGGACGGCTACGAGGCCATGGTGTTGGATACATTTCCGTTCCTGGGTCACGCCGTTCAGCTCTACCGGGATATGGGGTTCTATGAAATTCCGGGTTATACACCCAGCCCAATCGACACCACGATCTACATGTGCAAGGATTTGCGCCCGTCTTAAGTTGATATGGAATTGCAAAAAAGCGGCTGAGAATGATTCGGCCGCTTTTTTGTGCCCTGAGGCGGAGATACCAGAAGGGGGAGACGGGAACTATTTCGGGTAAAAGCAAAGTAGACCGCCCCGGCCAATATGTCCGGGGCGGTCTGAACGATTAGAAGTCAAACAGGGTGGTACTGAAGTAGCGCTCACCGGTATCCGGGAGGATTGTGACTACGGTTTTGCCTTCGCCCAGTTTTTCAGCCAGGCGGAGAGCAACAGCCACATTGGAACCGCTGGAGATACCGCAGAGGAGACCTTCCTCCCGCATGAGGCGCTGAGCGGTGGCAATAGCCTCCTCGTCGGTGACGATGGAGATGTTGTCAACAAGGTCTGTGTCCAGGTTGCCGGGAATCAGACCGTCACCGATACCCATCTGCACATGGGAACCTACACGGCCGCCGGAGAGAACGGCGGCGTTTTCCGGCTCTGCGGCCCAAATCTGAATATGGGGGAAGCGGTCCTTCAGAATGGCGCCAATGCCGGATAAGGTGCCGCCGGTACCGAAACCAGAGCAGTAGCCGTGGATATCCCCCTCCACCTGGTCCAGAATCTCCAGGGCGGTCTGGTTCTTGTGAACAGCGGGGTTGGAGGGATTGTCAAACTGCTGAGGGACCCAGACTCTGGGATCTTCCGCGGCCATGCGGTTCGCTGTATCCATACATTTCTGGATACAAGCACCAATGTCGCCCTCGTCATGGACCAGTACTAACTCTGCCCCGTAGGCATGGATGAGCTTCCGCCGCTCTGCACTGACAGAGTCGGGCATGATAATGCGGACCTTGTAGCCCTTCACCGCACCCACAAGAGCGAGACCAATGCCCTGGTTCCCGCTGGTGGGCTCTACAATGATGCTGTCCGGGGTCAGGATGCCTTTTTCTTCTGCATCCTGAATCATATTGTGGGCCGTGCGGGTCTTGATAGAGCCGCCGATGTTGATTGCTTCAAATTTAACAAGCACCTGAGCGGAGCCCACGGGCACCAAGCGGGAGAGCTTGATGAGCGGGGTGTTGCCAAGGGCTTCCAGTACGTTTTGATAGACCACAGTGTGGGACCTCCCTGTGCACAACTGTTCCGGAGATAGCCGGGGTAAATAACTGAAACATTATACTACAGAGGGGAAGAAAATACAAATAGTTTCTAAAGAAAACGAAAAGAAAACATTAATAAGTGTAGATGGAGAGGGGAGTACGTGGTTTCCGGTTGAGGAGATTGACGGAATAATCCCACTGTGATATGCTGTAAAAATAAGGCACAGACTGTTGGTAGGATACCCCAACGCCGAGGGCAAACGCTGAGGGTTAGTTGATATGAATGGATGACTGCGGGGGAGCCTGCCCACGAGCTGGTGCCGCCCGAGAGAGGTTTTCCAGCTGACTGGTCTGGATTCTTTCGGGTGGAGGAGGACATTTAGGGTGCTGATATGAATGGAGGATGATTTCATTGAGAGCGGTCGTAATCTATAATTCCCAGACGGGATTTACCAGGCGCTACGGAGAGTGGATTGCCGGAGAATTGGCGTGTGAGGCGATTTCCCTTCAAGAGGCCGAAAGGGAAGACCTCACGCCCTATGATGTGATCATCTTTGGCAGTTGGATCAACGCCGGCGGCGTGGAGAAGGTGAAGTGGTTCCAAAAGCTGATGAAGCGGGAGCCGGAGAAGAAATACGCTGCATATGTGGTCGGCGCGAGCCCCATGGGAGCACCTATGGTAGAGGACACGCTGAAGAAGGCGATTCCAGAGGAGTACGGTGATACCTGCAAGGCTTTCTATTGTCCCGGAGGTCTGAACTATGGAAGGATGTCCTTTAAACACAGGCTCATGATGAAGATTTTCTCCAAAATGGTGGCAGGAAAGAAGGACCAGTCCCCGGAGGAAAAGGCAGTGGCGGAGAGACTGCGGCACGACTTTGACATCGCAGATCGGAAGTATGTGGCCCCTGTCGTGGACTATGTCAAGGGACTTGGTTTGTGAGCAGAGACGATTTTTGGAAAGGAGACATTTATGAAAAAACTGATAAGTCTTATCCTTGCGCTTTGTATGGTGTTGTCGCTGAGCGTAACGGCATCTGCGGCAGGAAACGCCGGGAGCTATGGAGCAGCGACCGGTTTGGCGGAGTTGAATCTGCCGAAATTGGATATGAAACCAGAGACATTGGCAAAAAGCCTGGACCGCATTGTGAAAGCCAATTGCTGGTATATTGCGTCGGAGGCCAAAAAGATCCAAGCGATGAACATTGATCAGCTGAATGCCTATATCGACGCAAGAATCAGCACGCAAAAGAAAGCCGTGTGCAATGCCTGGGGAAAGTATTCTCCGGTGGCGACTGCCGCCGTCGGCA
>JABUSR010000272.1 GCA_021442645.1 Ruminiclostridium sp. | reverse complement strand
TATACCATATTGGGGGCTTTTCCGCTCAGGTATTTTCTGTGCGGTGTTGCCTTTAGTCTTCTCCCAATAGCGCCCCCACCATGGAGTCACTCCCGGGGTGATTCCACCGGTTTTCCCCAGTTATTGTGGGGGGGCTGTAATAGTATGGTTTATCTTTGTTTCGTTCTCGTTTACCTTTAGGATAGATGTTTATCTCGCGGGATATCGTTTTATATTCAAGTGAGAGCCCGGTCCAACCGTGCACGTTCCATTACAGCCGTGATTATCCGGTTTCTTCCATCGTTTAGATTCCAACTAAATATATGTTTTCATTTTCACAACGGCACGCCGATTTTGTTTCAGAATGTATTAGAATCGGTGTGCTTTTTCTTTCCGATTCTGGTTTGATTTTCCTGTCGCCACTGAGTACAGTTGATATGAACCCCCACCTATTTATTTTCGGTGATTTGTATGGAAAAAATATTGACATAACCCCTAGTTTTCTATAAAATAATATCTGACGACATGACTCTCCAAAAAGCGTTTTTCCTGAATAACCAAGAGGAAAGCAGGGCATTCCTTGCAAAAAGCGGAGAAATGGTCCCCCTGACGGTCACCTCCCCTTTTGCCCTGCAGTTCACATGGACTTCATGCCGTCTGCCATATGAGACGAAAACAGATGTAAAGGAGGACACACATGAAAACAGCAAAAAAATTTATCGCAATCATTCTCGTTATCACCCTGGCACTCCCCATTGGAATTACGGCATTTGCGGCTGAGACCGAAAATGCAGAGGAATTCCACTATGTTTCCCTCGGAGCATCCGCCTCCAACGGGTACGGTCTGCGCGGATATCTGAGCGACGACATGTATCAAAACCCCATCCTGAGCGGCGCTCAGACCGGTTCTCTCACCGATATCTCCGGCTACGGAAAAACGCCTGCCGGTTCCTATCCCGCATTGGTGAAAGAATATTTTGAAAACAAGGGTTGCACCGTTGACCACGACCAACTGGCACAGAGCTCCATGCGAGTCGAAGAACTCCGCTTCCTGCTGGATGAGGACTTCGCCACAGACGGATATACTCGCTGGAGATTCTACGATCCAGACAAACCCAGTACCTGGTGGTATTCCAACCTCGATACGCTGCGGGAAGAGTATAAGCAGAGCATTACAGAGGCCGACCTTATCACCTATGACATGGGGGTCAACAACTTCGGCGTTTATCTGAGCCACAACCTTTTAGGTAACGGCACCGGTAATGACTTGCGCTATGTGATGGAAGAACCGTACGCTGACATGTTTTACTCGGCCCGCGAGAAGCTGCAAAGCCGAATCACCGCCCTCGGCATCGTTGACCAGGAGACCCTCGACACCCTCAACAATTTTACCGATACCCTGGCATATGCACTGCTGGGTTACTGCACCAACTTCGATGCCACCATGGAGATCATCCGCCAGTGGAATCCGGACGCTTCCATCGTTGTGCTTAGTGTTCAGAACACCATTGCCGGTGTAAATGTATCGGTCAACGGGACCAAGATCCCCCTCGGCGATCTCTTCGGCATCGTGATATCTATAGCAAATTCCTATACCGCACTCTACTCCCCTTACCACAGGGACTACCTGTATGCCGATGTCTCCCAAAAGGGGCGCGTTACCAACTTTGGGGACCAGCTGCTGGCATACGACGGTGACCCGGATACCCTGGACCAGGACATGAAGGATTGTATGGACGTCTATGAGACCTCCCTGCCCATGTATCTGAAGTTCCGCGTTGCCGCTCAGATTGCCGCATCTGATGGATACGAAACAGCGATTAATGCCGAGACAGACCCAAGCATTCTCGCCGCCAATCTCTCGAATTTCGTATCCTACTGTGAGACACATTGCTCCGATCTCTACGAGAGCACTTTGACCAACGCATACGATGTTATGGCCACGGTTCTTCAGGCAGGCTTTTCTACCAATCCTCTGCCCATTGACGGCCTGCTGTCCGGAGCGGATATGGATACTCTGGAAGCTGAACTCGTAGCCAATCTGATCAAGCTCATTTCTGATGTGACTGAAGCTAACATCAACGGCAATCCTTACAGCGACCAGGACATCCAAGATGCAATCGACGCCCTCCTGTACAATGACGACGTTAAGGCCGTTGCAGCAATCGGCATCCGCCTAAGCATCGGAAACACCTTCTTCAGCCATCCCAACCGTGAGGGCTACCAGGAATTGTATAGCGCCGTGATCAATGCCATTGAGAATAAAACATCCGGCAGGAAGGCCGTTTCTGATCGGATTTATTCGGTCGTGCGGGAAGCATACGAAGCCACAGCTTCGTTCGGCTTGGAGGCCACCTATTCCCTGATTGAAAAGTTCTCGTCTGCATTCGGTCTCGATGCTGACACCATTGCCTACCTGAAACAGAAGGCCCCCTATACCGACAACATCACCAAGCTCTTCGTAGAAAAGGCCGGCATTTCCGATGGGAAAGATCTTGAGATCATCGAGCAGTGCGTTGAAGAGGTCGAAAACGACATGGCAGCCGTTCAGCACACCTTAGAAATGGTCCCTGCAAAGAAGGCCACCCCGTTCTCAACCGGCAACATTGTGTACTATGTATGCTCCGACTGCGGTGAACTCTATGCCGACGCCCAGGGTACTACTGCACTCGACGCATGCGATATCACGCTTCCCAGAGTGACTCTTTGGGCCTACGTAAAATCCCTGCTCATCAGGTGATTCAAAAGTATTCAAAGCTCCGGGAGCCGCATCGCTGTGGCTCCCGGAGCTTTCTTCATCGGCGCCATCAGGAGCCCATAGAAACCTGCAGTGGAAGATATAGGAAACCGCCGTACGCATTGCGTCCGGCGGTTTCCCTTTTATGTATCCAGTTTTAAGTAGTACCCAACATTTTCCTCTTCGTCATAGATAACCACAGAGGCATTCGTCGCACTTTTTTCGGAACTGCTGCCGTTGACCATCTTATACCGCGCACGCTCCAGCTCCGGGACCTCAACATAAAACGACACGCTCTCAACCAGAGTCTTTGTCTCCCTGTCATAGGGCATCGTCTTCCATTCCCGGAAAACGTCCCCTGCCTCTCCCAGAAAAGAAATCTCATACAGTGCAATCCCTTCGTAGGGAGCCCCTTCATAACTGTTATAGAGTTCTTTCACTGTGATCTCACTTTCTTCCACAGAAAGAGAAAACACCCGGATCAGTTCGCTCTCGACAGAGGTCCCCTGCTGCCCGCAGGAGCACAAGCCAAGAATCGCTATCACAACGGCAGCCCAAAGTACGAACAACTGCTTTCTCCATTGTATCATTGCAGGCCCCATTATTCCATCCAACTGATATTCACAGAGATGGCATCCAGTGCACCAATATTCTGGCAGAACCACGCCCAGTTATTAATCAGTTCCACAAACAGGTTGTCAAACTCGGAGTAATGGAAGTCGTAGACGTCATACACCGAGATGGCATACTTTTCTCCGGACTCTTTCGCTGTGTATGTGCAGGAGTGCAGGGAAAAATACAAGTCTGCATTTTCACCCCGGCTATGGGACAGTACATATTCGACGCCGGTTTGTTTTGTTCCAGCCTTAATAGCCTCCATAAAATCCTTGTATGTCTGCGTTGCCACGATTTTATCATGGAACAGCCCTCCGCTTGCCTTGGCCGGGAGTCCCAGCATCTTGCGATTGAGGGAACTCCACCGCTGCTGACTATCCCCGTTTTCATTATAGGGGATACCCAGAACCGAGTACTCGATCAAGGTCGCCGAGCAAGTGTATCCAGCCAACCTGGCTGCCTG
>JABUSR010000007.1 GCA_021442645.1 Ruminiclostridium sp. | reverse complement strand
GAAAAATTTCAGCTCATCACTGCGGAAGGCCTGGCGAGCCCGCCCGGTGACCACCATAAAGAAGAGGGCGAAGTTCAGAGAGGCCAAAATCATGAACACGATGGCGATAATCTGGCAGGCGGTGTTATAGGCGGCAAAGCTGGCGTTCATCACGGCGAAGCCACCGGTACAGACACTGGCAAAGGTGGTGACCACGGCGTCGTACAGGGGCATGCCCGCCAGTAGGAAGGAGATGATCTCCAAACCGGTGAGGGCGAAGTAGATCAGATAGAGAATCTGAGAGGACTGGACCGTTTTGGGTACCAGCTTAGTGGCCACGGGCCCGGGGAGTTCGGCCTGGAGCAGAACATGGCCCCGGGCACCAACCTTGGGAAGAAAGGCCAGGGTGAAGAGCAGGACGCCCATGCCGCCGATCCAGGAGGAGAAGGACCGCCAGAAGAGAATGCCCCGGGGGAGGGACTCAATATCGGTGAGGATGGTGGCCCCGGAGGTGGTAAAGCCGGAGACAATCTCAAACAGGCAGTCGAAGAAGCTGTTGAAGCAACCGGAGAGAAGGAACGGCAGAGAGCCAATCAGGCAAAGAACCACCCAGATAAAGCCCACCAGCACGAAGCCCTCCCGGGAGAAAAAGGCAGCTTGGGAGGGAATGCGGGACAGCAGAAACCCCACAACTGCCACTGGGATACAGGTGAAGACAAAGGGAAGGGGGTCCTCCCGATAGATGAGGCAGACAGCCAGAGGGAGGAGCATGCACAGAGCCTCCAGTTCCAGGGTGCGGCCCATCATGCGCAGCATCAGTTTGTAATTCATGGCGTGTTATCCTTGGAACGATCTGTTTCGAGAATGTCGGCAAAGCGCTGGATACCCTTGCCGTGGGAGATGACGATGACCCGGTCACCGGCGGAGAGGACGGTGGTACCGGAGGGGATGACGACCTTTTCCTCGTGGAGGAGGGCAGCAATCAGGAAGCCTTTTCGAATGGGGAGCTCCATCAGGGGTATCCCCAGGCAGGGGGTGGTTTCCCGCAGGATGAACTCGGCGGCCTCTGCACCGGTGTCAGCGATCCGGTAGAGGGAGGTCATCACATTGCCGCTCTTGTCCTGGAGGCCGCGCACCAGCCGAAGGATCCGCCCTACGGTCAGGAGTTTCGGTGCCACCACGCTGTCCAGACCGGCCTCCTGCACCACGGCGGTGTAGTTTTCCCGGTTGGACTTGGCGATAACTTTCCGAATCCCCTGCTGCCGGGCATAGAGGGAGGAGATGAGGTTGTCCTCATCCCGGCCGGTGAGGGCCACGAAGGCGTCGTTGTTGGTGAAGTGCTCGGAGGCCAACAGTTCCTGGTCGGTACCGTCACCGTGGAGGACCAGGGCCCCGGGGAGGAGCTCCGAGAGGAGGTGGCAGTTGGCCTCGTTTGTCTCCACCAGGGTCACGCGGATACCCATGGGCATGAGCTGACGGGCCAGGTAGAGAGCGATACGGCTGCCGCCGATGATGAAGACCGAATGGATCTTGGGGACGTCCCGGCCCAGGGAGCGCAGATAGGCAGAGAGATCCTTGGGCGTGCCGGTGATGTAGAGCTTGTCACCGACCTGGGGGACAAAGGAGCCGTTGGGAATGATGACCTCAGACTTTCGCTCTGCGGCGCTGAACAGGATTCCCCGGGTCTTTCCGAACAGGTCGGACAGGGGGCGGCCCACGATGTGGTCCTCCTCCCGAATCACGACGCCAATCATCTCCACCTTGCCCCGGAAGAAGGTGTCCACATTCGCAGCGGCGGGGAAGCGAAGCAGCCGCGAGATCTCTGTAGCAGTGGCATACTCGGGGTTGATGACGGCATCGATGTTCAGGTCCCGCTGCAGGGAGGCCAGGTCGTCGGTGTAGGCCACGTCCCGGATGCGGGCGATGGTGTATTTGGCACCCAGCCGCTTGGAGGTGAGGGCGCAGAGCATATTCACCTCGTCCATGTTGGTGGTGGCCAGGACCAGGTCGGCCTCCTCGGCCCCCGCCTCACGCAGGACGGAGGGGACGGCGCCGGGTCCCTTGAGGCACATGACATCCAGGGTCTCGCTGGCCCGATGGATGGCGGCGTCGTTGTTATCGATGATGGTGATGTCATGCCCCTCCCGGGAGAGATAGGAGGCCAGGGTGGCCCCCACCTTACCGGCGCCGACGATGAGAATTTTCAAAATACATCATCCTTTCTCCAGGAAGCAGTGGAAGATGAAGGGGATATGGGTGCTTTCTAAGATTATTTTACAAATTATCATACCATAGAATCCCGAAAGGCGCAATGGAGGGAACCTGAGGGGGCAAGATTTCTTCGCCGCCGCCTTTTAAAAACGGGAGAGGTGTGGTACAATATAAAAAGTTGTGTTACAATGATAAAAACGACGGAAAGGGGGAGACAGAATGCGGCAGATGGATCTGACAGAGGGCGTAATCTGGAAACGGCTGGTGGTCTACGCCATGCCCGTGGTGCTGTCCTCCCTGCTTCAATCGGCCTACTCCATTACGGACCTGATCGTAGCCGGGTGGTTTATCGGCAAGGGCGGCATCTCGGCCATCAACAACGCCAGCCAGGTGATGGTCATCTTAACCCAGGTCATCATGGGCATCACCACCGGCGGCAATATCCTGATGAGCCAGTACTTCGGCAGCCGGGACCGGGAAAACCGGGTCCAGACCAATCAGACCCTCTTCACCTTCGGCCTGGCGGCAGGCGCTGCGGCTACGGTGATCTTCGTTCTGCTGAGCCGACCCATTCTGCTGTCTCTGGAGGCCCCGGCCCTGGAGGGGGCGACGCTCTACCTGCGGATCTGCGCCTTCGGCCTGATCCCCATCTTTGGCTACAACACTCTGGCTGCTGCCCTGCGGGCGGTGGGCAACTCCCGGCAGCCTTTCTACTGTGTGGCGGTGACGGCCTGCTGCAACATCGCTTTGGACCTGCTGTTCATGGGTGTCTTCCGGTGGGGCGTGGCCGGCGCGGCCCTGGCCACGGTGCTGGCCCAGACGGCCAGCTTTGTGGTGTGCCTGGTCTATGTGCTGAGGCAGAAGGACCTCTTTGGCATCGCCCTGGGGAAACTGTCTATCCAAAAGGATAAGCTCGTCCGGATGCTCAAGCTGGGTATCCCGGTCTCCGTCCAGATGACGGTGGTAGGCCTCTCCTGGCTAATCATGATCTTCCTGGTGAACCATTACGGGGTGGAGGCATCTGACGCCAGCGGAATCTGCGCCAAGGTGAAGGATATTGCACTCATGTTCACCCTGGCCATGTCGTCGGCGGCTACCACCATGACGGCCCAGTGCCTGGGTGCAAAGAAATACGACCGGGCCCGTCAGGTGGTCCATATCGCCATGCGGATCGCCATTGCGGTGTCGGTGGTGGTCATCGTGATCATCGAGCTTCTGGCGCCCCAGATTCTGGCAATCTTCCACCCCGACGAGGCGACCATGGAGATCGCCCTGAAGAACCTGCGCATTGAGATCTTGGGTCAGGTCTTCTACGCCAGCTTTATGGTTTACAACGCCCTACCCTCGGGGGCCGGGCACCCCATGTTCACGCTGTTCTCCAGCCTGCTCAACTGCATCATCGTCCGTGTTGTGCTGGCTGTGATTCTGAACAACACCATGGGCCTGGTGGGCATCTTCTGGGCCTGTGCCATCGCACCGGCATCCTCGGTCCCCCTGGGGTATATCTACGAGCGGACAGGCGTCTGGAGGAAGTCCCTGGCAGAAAAATAACTGAAATCGACCAACAAACAAGATAAGGTACAATAAGTTGCGCAAATTGAAGAGAGCATAAAAAGAGACACGGCTTGCAG
>JABUSR010000211.1 GCA_021442645.1 Ruminiclostridium sp. | reverse complement strand
CTGAAGGAAGGGGACCGGCTTGCGCTGAACTGGCTGGACAGCAGCCTGAACCTTGAAAACGCAAACATCACCACGGCAAAGCTGTTCATGCTCCTGTCTCAGTACTATGATGAGTTCCTGTACTCACTGAACATAACCACGAAGAAATACTTCCCGCAGGGCAAGTTTACAGAAAGAGGTGAGCGGTTATGAGACCAATTAAAAAGGGTCTTTCGCTGCTGCTTGTTTTTGCCCTGGTTCTCTCCCTTCTGCCAACTGTTGCCTTTGCGGTGGGGCGGACGATTACCGTCCCCTTCGGAACAAACTGCAAATGGACCTACAAGGAGAACGGTACGGAATCTCAGCTCATTATCAGCGCAGACGGGCCTGATCCCTCTTTTTCCGGCGAGGAACTTAATAACATCTTTGCAACTTTGCTGTTGATATCCCCCCAAAATCTCACAAAGTTTATTGTGAAAGACAACATCCGTGCTACCGGCAGCCTGAATGATTCCTTCCACAACAACACAAATACTGACTTTCCAATATACATTCGGCATGTTGACATCGCCAAGCTGGATACCAGAGCTGTGGAGGATGAGTCCTGGTGGTTCGATAGCAATACTTATATGACCTGGGTAGGATATCTCAACGAGGTAGTTTTGGGGCCGAATAACAAAAACGTCAGCCTTCCGGGCGGCGATTATGTGTTATATCAGAATACGGTCAGCGGGGAGTATTACACCGCAGAGCAGATAGCTTCGCTTACTGACCCCTCCGGCACCTATGTCAAATACTATTCCGGTTCCTTCGGCACAAACTGCCGCTGGTTCGCAGCGCAGCTTGAAGAGGACTGGTTTCAGTACCGCTTTTCCGTCTGCAAGGATAACCCGGACGGACCTGACCCCTGCTTCACAGGCGAGGAACTGACAGGTGCCACGTCTGCAGCGGACAGCGTGTTGGGGAGTGTCAGAATCTATTACGGAAGGTCTACCCGAGCTTCATATATCTCGCAGTTTGTGGTAGATGACAGCATTGCAGCCAGCGATAGCCTGAATAATGCATTTGGCGACCATAGCGGGCATAGAATCAGCTATGTGGATATCGAAAATCTGGACACCACCGGGGTAACCGGTGGTGCCTGGTGGTTCGATAACGGCGACTATCTCAGCGAAGTGGTGCTGGGCCCCAATAACAGGAACATCAACATTTCCCTGGAAGCATCCTGGAAAGAGGCTGACAGCGGCATATATTACACTGCGGAGGAGCTGGCTGCGCTTTCCGACCCCTCCGGCACCTATGTAAAAATCCCGTTCGAGGGAGAAACCTTCGGCACTAACTGCACATGGGAATTGACGACACTATCGAATGAAAGCTATCGTCTTACAGTCTATGCAACAGGAAAAAACGCCGCATTTAAGGGGGAAGACCTGAAGGTTCTTGTGGAACAGATACTTCAGGATAACGGGTCTTCTTTTCTGTCCCAATTTGTCATAGAAGGCGATATCGCTGTAACCGGCAGCCTGAATTATGCGTTTGATGCGCATAATTATGCTCAATGGGTGGTTTTTTTCAACTATGTCGATATCGCAAGTCTGGACACCCCTGATGTAACCGACGAAGCATGGTGGTTTACGAGTTATCATCACGATTCACTCGATGGTGTGGTGCTGGGACCGAATAACAAGGGAATCACGATTCCCAATCTCGCTGAGAATGCCATGTGGCTCAATGCGGACACCGGCATGGAGTACACCTCGGCAGAGCTGAGCGCACTTGAGGACCCCACCGGCACATATCATAAGGCTATCTCCAAAACCTTCGGCAAGAACTGTCTTTGGGCGATTGACTCCGACACCCGAGACATGACCCTTTACCGCGCTGAACCAAGTCTGGATGCCTATTTCACTCTTGACGATTTGAAATCCAGCATGGAGGGAGCCAGTTGGTCGCTTCAGAATATAAGCTCTTTTACCGTGGCAGACCCTATTGCGGCCTTGTACAGCCTTTCCGGTATGTTTGCGATGGAAAATTCTGCAAATTCTAATCTTAAAAAAGTAGATATGCGCATGTTGGATGTGTCACGTGTTACGGACATTTCCGGGGCATTTCGTGGTTGTTGGAAAGCGCAAATCATAGATTGTTCCGGATGGAATACCACAAATATCAGCAACATGTCTCAAGCTTTCTGGGATGCAGGTAGTTCGGTCGGCTATATAGATCTAACCGGTTGGGACACCGCAAATGTGACAGACATGACGATGATGTTTAACCGATGCGAGACTACTACCGTATATGCCTCTGACAGCTTTGTAATTGATAAGAGTACATGTACGTGCGACTCGTTCGCAGCTGAAAAGGCTGCGCTCAGGTCAAGCAATTGATTTGAAGAACTGATATTCCGACAGGTGGAATGAGGGAGTAACGCCCTGAAACGCCTGCCTTGATACTGCGGTGTGCGGCAAGATTTGCAGAAATCGAACGGTACAAAGCCCGCGGAAGTCGGCGGAAGTCTGCCCAAACAGACAAGAATGTGCTGTGGAAAGCATCCCGGAGGCGGGATGTGCAGATGATACGCCGGAGGTCTATAAAATCCCTATGGTGAGAATGTCGTAAACGACCGACGAAAGTCCGAGTGTACGGGTCTATAGTATGATATGGCAGAAATGTCATAGCCGTCAGAAAACGGTGTGCGTGAGGTTGAGTAAAATTGTACATTATGAAAGACCTTGGAGTGTTACAGGCGCTTCCCGGCGCACAGGCTCACAGGACAGCCTAAGGGGATTATGTACAGATAGGAATATCGGAACGAGGAAAGGTCGGAACGCTGAGTGTCTGCACACGGTGAAGCGGTAGTCACGAAAAAACAGGAACCGAAACAAGTGACTTTTATCCCGACTGAGGGCGGCGGCACGACCGAAGAAGCCCTTGTAATGAGGGCGGAGGAACAGCCGCCAGTCATTTGCAGATAAGCATTCTGAATGGCAATAGCAGCCTGACTGACACCGAAACGGTTGCGCAGCAGGGGGACTACTGCCGGTTAGAAGGAGGATCTGTGAACGACGGAAAGCCGTGTGAGCGGAAACGCTCATGCACGGTTTGGAGTGGGGGAAAACCCAGAGGTGCGCACACCAAAGGGTTACCTATCACTACGGATTTAGAAATGTTTAGTGTTAATTATACTATATTAGGTGTACAAGCATATTGCCCCCATTTACTTGGCGGTGCAGGAACTGCATGGAGCGAGGATAACCCCACGGACGGCACCTACGCCCGGATCGACCGGCCGAAGGAGGGTAAACCGGGCTACTTCACCCTGCGCACACCTACTGTGACCTATGATGCAAACGGTCACGGCACTGCGCCGGAGGAAGAAACCGTAACCTGGAACACAAAAGCAACCGCACCAACCGGCAACCCCACCGCCACGGGCTGCACCTTCGGTGGCTGGTACACCGACAAGGCCTGCACGAAGTTGTGGGACTTTGATACGCCTGTGACGGAGGATTTGACCCTCTACGCCAAGTGGACGCCTGTGCCTTACGCCGTCACCTATGACAGCAGCGGCGGCAGTGCCGTGGCGACGGGCAGCTACAACATCGAGACGGAGACCTTTGACCTTCCTGTGCCCACCAAGGCAGGCTATACCTTCGCCGGGTGGAAGGTCACAACAGCCGCAGAGGGCGGCACCGGCTTTGCAGCCGATGACGTTCTGACGGGCAGCAGCGTCACCCTCGCCGGGGCCTACGGCGCAGTGGCCCTGACCGCCCAGTGGACAGCCAAGAATATCACCCTCACATGGAATGCAGAGGGAGGCAGTGCGGTAGATGATACCTCCAAGACCTACGC
>JABUSR010000162.1 GCA_021442645.1 Ruminiclostridium sp. | reverse complement strand
GGCCGCCTCCCTCTGACGAGGGAGGTGAAAAATCGAAGATTTTTCGGAGGGAGAGATACACCCGCCTTTCCTCTTCTCTGTATCCCTCACGTCGGCCGCCTCGCAGAGTTTCCCGCCTTGGCGGGAAAAGAAGTCAGCTCCGTTTTCTGCCGGGTCGTGTACCCGGCAGAAAACACCTCTCACGCAGCCCTCACTTTCGTAAAGAATCTTTGATTTTTCAAAAGTCTATCCCCCCTTTTCCATTGACAACCCCACCCCGCACAGGTAATATGATAAAAAAAGCAAAGGAGCAGACCCCTATGATCCATGGCAAAAAATATATCTCCGTCCTCCTCTCTCTGGCCCTGGTCCTGTCTCTCCTCGTCATCCCTGCAGCGGCCGTCCGCAGCGATATCGAGGTCGGCCCCCAGGTGGGCACCCTGACGGAGGGGACCTCCGGCACCGCCACCTATTCCGTGGCCACCCCCGGCGTCAAAAGCTCCCTCTTCCTGCCTGTTGTCCAGTGGCAGCGGAACGGGTCCTGGTCGGCCATCGCCCCCAAGGGCGTCGCAGCGGTCTATTCCGCCCGGGATAAGGAAGTCAAGGTCCGCACCACTGCCTCTGCAGCGGCCGGCGAGTACAGCTTCCGGCTGGTCGCAGCCACCCTGCGGACCTCCTATACATCTGTCCCCGCCACCCTCACCGTCGGGGCCAAGCAGGGCGGGTCTGCCGTCTGCGGCCTCGATATCTCCTACAAGGCCGATGACACGGCCATGGCCATCGCCCAAAGCGGTAGCGTCACCACCCTGGGGGACCTCCTGGTCCTCGCTCCCTCCGGCCCCACCGACACTGCCATCATCTTCTACCCCGGCGCCAATGTCCAGGCCGAGGCCTATCTCCCCATCCTGGACCGGCTCCGCAATAACGGCATCCTGTGCATCCTGGTAAAAATGCCCCTGAACATGGCCATCTTTGACGCCAATGCAGCCGATGCCGTCATGGATATGGCGGAGTTCTCCCACATCGACCACTGGTACCTGGCCGGGCACTCCCTGGGCGGTACCATGGCCTCCACCTATGCCTCGGCCAACGCCGATAAGCTGGACGGCCTCCTCCTGCTCTCCGCCTATGTCTTCGGCACCTACCCCCTCGACGACGCCCTGACCGTCTTCGGCTCCAGAGACCTTCTGGTAAAGCCCATGGTCCTGTACAAGACCAACGTTGTTGAGATCCAGGGCGGCAACCACGCCCAGTTCGGCAACTACGGCGCCCAGGTGGGCGACCGTTCCGCCACCATCTCCGCCCAGACCCAGCAGGCCGTCGCCGTGGACGCCATCCTGGCCTTCCTGGCCGCCCGTGCAGACTGATCCCCCTTCGTTCCCACTCAAAAAAGCGTCTTTCCAAATGGAAAGACGCTTTTTTACTCGTACAGTTTTCCAGCCTCAGCAGACGTTGGGAATTTCCCCAAATTATCAGATTAGCCACGCTGATAGATCGCCTCCAGCCGCTTTCTGGATTCCTCCGCCGAATAGGCCGGGGCGCAGGAAATTCTCTCCTGCTCGGCGGCCTCCGGTCTTGCCTTCAGCCGCAGGGTTTCCTCTCGCTGTTCAAAGGCCTCAATGCTCATGACGACCAGATCCCCATTATTCTCCAATTGTAAGGGAGCAGGTCTCTCCCAATCTCAGCAGAGCTCGCTCAATTAAATCCCGCCGGGCTGAGGTACCGGTCCGGGCTGGTTGCCAGGCCCTTCTGGTATTTCACCGTAATGTACAGGGGCTCGCCCTCCTGCATCAGGGTGATGTAACACACCCCGTCTTCAAACAGGTCGGTAATGTCTAACGTATGGCTGTAGTACTCCCCCGATACCTCGTTGTAGTAGGTCAGGACCGCCCTGCCATCCTCATAGGTGACATTAGGGGCAAAGATCTCTTTCAGCAGGTCCTCCTCTGTTACCGGGATCTCCTTGCCGTCCCGGTCGAACTTCACGCCGCCGCCGGCCTCGGCATACACATTGCCCGCCGCATCCTTGCGGGTCAGTGCGTATTCACCCGCCTCGTTAAACTCAATCACGACGTTGGTCTTGTCTCCGTCGATCCATAGCTGGACCTGGCGCTGGATGCCCCCCACATTGGCCGCATAGCAGGCGGCAGAGGTCCCCAGCAGCAGGCACAGGCAGGCGGCCACGGAGACCCATCCCTTCCACCGGCGCGGCTTTCTGGCTTTGCTTGCGGCCTGGTAGGCCTCGGTCTCCTCCAGGTATTCCGCGCGGATACCCGTCATACCGTTATACAGATCTTCCTTTTTCATTCTGCGTACCCCCTCATGGTTAAAACCGCTTTCAGGTTGTTTCTCAGCTTCCGCATTCTCTGGGCCATCTGGTTTTCTGTGCAGCCCTGCAGAGCTGCCAGGCTCTTCACCGTTTCCCCGTAATAGTACCGTTTCACAAACAGGACCCTATCCTCCCTTGGCAGGGTACTCAGCCAGTCGTTGATATGCTCTGACAGTTCCTGCCGCTCAAGGTTTTTCTGCACATCAAGGTCGGCCGGAATGCATTCTTCCAGTTCCTCCAGGATGGCGTCCATCCCGTGATAGCGTTTCTTTGCGTGGTTCTCCCGGTATCGGCTCAGGGAAAGGTCTCTGACCAGCTTCCCCAGGAAGGCTTTCAGCGATGTTGGTATGGTTGGAGGGATTTTGTTCCATGCTGTGACCCAGGTGTCATTGACGCATTCCTCCGCATCTTCCTGGCTGGAAAGGATGTTTTTTGCGATGCGGAAGCAGTAGGCGTTATATTTTTTCTCGGTTTCCTTTACGGCCTGCTCATTCCGCCCCAGGTACAGGGCAATGATTTCCTGATCATCCATGTTCCTCCTCCTTTCTTGCGTTCTGAAGGCCTTCACCTATATAGCCGCAAAACAGAATAAAATATGGGGGTGTTTTTCGTCCTGAAATAATTACGGCGGTCCATGTGAGGACCGCCGCAGAAAAGCAGAGGTAGCACAGGCCCCCGCCGCGTCTTCTCCTGTTGTTTTTTCTGGCTGTTGAACACCTGCAGCATTGCCGGTCTGAATGATTTCAATTCTGCAGCCAATCTGCAATGTCAATAATCTTTACTCCCTCATATTGATACATTTCCTGCCTCGTGCGGGTAAGGATCATCTTCGGATATGCGTCGGCAATTTTGAGAAGCGGCGACACCTCACGTTCAAAAGTATTGGGGTCATCTATGCTGTTCGCGACCTGGATATACAGCTTCTCGCTGCGCTTGATTGCCACGAAATCAATCTCTTTTTTATACAGGACTCCGGCATACAGTTCATAGCCACGCCGCAAAAGCTCAATAGCGACGATGTTTTCCATCAATCGGCCATAGTCAGCGTTTTTTGTTCCTAGACGGGCGTATTTGAAAGAATGATCGCACAGATAATATTTATCATTGGAGGCAAGACACCTTTTCCCCTGGATATCATACCGTCTGACCTTCTTTCTCGGTACTCCTGTTCTACATACTCATTTAGCTTGTGGTACTCCAGCAGCGGTTCGTATTCACTTAAGCTATAATTAATGTGGATGATATTGGCAGCACCATCCGACTGCCGGATATGGTCCATAAAGGCCTCCAGCAGTTTTGACTTTCCGCTGCGCCGCACGCCGGTGATTACCTTGATGTCTGGTGTGCCCATCACATCTTTTAACTTGTCAAGATAGTATGTTCTCTCAATCAATTTCATGGCGATTCCCCCGTTTCCCATAGCATGCCACATATATTTCGCAAAATCAACAAAATTTCAAAAATGCGAAATAGAATCCCAAAAAGGCGCCCTTTGCGCGGCTCTTAGATGCTTCAAAAGCGCTGATT
>JABUSR010000193.1 GCA_021442645.1 Ruminiclostridium sp. | reverse complement strand
CGGAGAAAATTTTCTCCGGCGGTGGGTTCCGAAAATGGGACAGGGGACTGCAATCAGTCCTTGGGGAAGCCTTCGGGGATCTCGTGCTTCACACAGCGGCGGCCCTCTTTGGACCAGATGTTGCCCAGGCACTTGGTGCAGCCGATGCAGTCAGAATCCTCACCCTTCTTCAGGACCTTGTAGAAGTCGGGCTGGCAGATGAAGGGGCGGGAAGCGGAGACGAACTGGATGCCTGCGGCCAGAATCTGGTCGACCTGCTCCAGGGTGCGGACGCCGCCCACCAGGATGGTGGGGATCTTCACTTCCTTGGCAATCTGAGCAGCGCGCTCTAGGTAGAAGGTGGGAACTTTCTTCTTGCCAAGACCCAGCCAGTTGTAGCCGGACAGCTCGATGGCGTCGGCGCCCAGTGCTTCAAACCGGCGGCAGAAATAGAGGATGTCCTCTGCGTAGGCGGCGTCGGGCTCGCCGGCGCAGTTGGTATTGACCTTCACCAGCACGGGGAAGTCCTTGCCCACAGCCTCCCGGACAGCGGACAGGCAGCGGCCGGGGAAACGGAACCGGTTCTCAGCGGAGCCACCAAACTCGTCAGTGCGGGCGTTGCTGTTGGGATCCAGGAACTGGCTGAGCAGATAGCCGTGGGCGCAGTGGAGCTGTACGCCATCGAAGCCAAGCTCCTTGGCGGCCACAGCAGCGTTCACAAAGTCGGCGCAGATCTTGTCCATATCAGAGGCAGTAATCTCCGTGGTAATCATCTCATTGGGGGCAGTCATCCCGCCGGAGGGAGCCAGCAATTTGCCGCCATCTACGCGCTTTTCGGGCATGAAGACATTCATGCCGGCGTGCATGAGCTGGAGGATGAGGATGCCGCCTTTGTCGTGGACGGCGTCCAGCACTTCTTTCTGGCTGGCGCGCTGCTCCTCGGTGGCAAAGCCAACCTGGATGCCGGTGGAGCGGGCCTCGGGGGAGATGTAGCTGTAGGCGGTGATGATGGCGCCCACACCGCTGGCAGCGATATCGCTGTACAGGGCAATCTGCTCGGGGGCGCAGGTGCCGTCACGGCGGCCGAAGGGGTCCTGGGTGGCGGAGCGGATGAGCCGGTTGGGCAGCTCCAGGGTGCCGATTTTGCCGGCGGTAAACAGGGTAGAAGCCATGGGGATAGTTCTCCTTTTCTGTGGATTTATCGGGCTTTCGCACAGGTTTGTTGTTGGTTTTTATTATGGCAAAGAGAGGGGGCCGTGTCAACTGTTGATTTGCGGCGGATTCCGCGAAAACAGGGGGATATGGGATTGACAGGCCTTTTCTGCGGAGATAAGATAGACACAATCGGTTTGTTTAAATTGGGGGGAGCGAATGGTGCAGAAAAGAAAGACCTTGGGCCTGGTGACTACCACCGGATCCTATGTGCTGTGGGGTCTTTTGCCGGGGTTCTGGACTTTGTTGGCCCTGGTGAACCCGGTCTATGTCCTGGCCCAGCGCATCCTCTGGTCCCTATTGTTTATGGCACTCTATCTGGCGGCTACCCGCTCCCTGGGGGAGATCGGGAAGGCCTTCCGGAGCCGGAAGACCTTCTGGAAGAGTGCGGCCAGTGGGGTGCTCATCACCGTGAATTGGGGCGTCTACATCGTTGTGGTGAACACCGGCCATGTTCTGGATGCCAGTATGGGCTACTTCATTGAGCCAGTCATCATGGCCATTATCGGCCTGGTGGCGTTCCGGGAGAAGCCATCACGGGGGGAGTGGATTACCTTTGCCTTTGCCCTGGCAGGAATCCTCTATCTGCTGGTTACCACCGGTCAGCCGCCGCTGCTCCCGCTGGCCATCGCTATCCCCTTCGCCATCTATGGGGCGGTGAAAAAGGACTTGGACCTGACGGCCCAAACTTCTCTGTTTATGGAGACCCTGGTGATGACGCCCTTTGCGCTGGGTTTCTGCTGGTGGTGGAGCGGCCACCTGGGGGGCTTTGGCACAGTGATGAACGGGACATCCTTCTGGTTGCTGCCTGCCTGCGGCCTGGTGACGTCCATCCCACTTCTGCTCTTCAATGTGGGGGTGAAGGAAATCCCCTACTACTTCACCGGAATCCTAATGTACATCAACCCCACGCTGCAGTTCCTGATGGGTTTGTACATGGGGGAGGCCATGAACACTGACCGCCTTATCTCCTTCGTGATTATCTGGATTGGCGTGCTGTTCACGCTGGTGGACAAGGTGAAGCTCATCCGGGCGGAGCGGGCGAAAATCTGAATCAGAAGGATACGACCTGTGCAGCGCATGCGGCGCTGCACAGGTCGTCTTTTATGCTTCGACGGTGAGCTGCACCGGAATCGGGCCGGTGATGGACAGGCTGTCAGGAGCTACGGCGCAGGCCAGGGCCAGGACCCGGACACCCTCCCGGGCTGCCTCCCGCAGAGCCTGGCCAAAGGCCGGATGGGTGACATCGTTGGGGGAGAAGAAGGCAATGTCCTCCATCTGGATGACAAAGCAGACCACAGCTTCATAGCCCTCTGCCAGACAGGCGGTGAGGCCGCGGAGGTGTTTCACTCCGCGCTCTGTGGGGGCATCAGGGAAGTAGGCACCGCCGTCTATTTCCAGGGTGACGCCCTTGACCTCTACGAAGCCCTTCCGATCCCCAGCCTCCCAGTAGAAGTCGAACCGGGAGTCCCCGCGCTTCTGCTCGGCCTTCAGCAGGGTGAGCCCCGGGATGAAGCGGCCGTCCATGGCCCATGCTTGAAAGACCCGGTTGGGGGCCTGGGCATCCATGTTGATTATCCGGTCCCCTTTTCGTACGGATACCAGGTCGTAAGCCGTCTTGCGGAGGGAGTTGCTGCTCTTTACCAGCCAGACTTCTGCGCCAGGGACCAGAAGCTCTTTGCACCGGCCGGTGTTCTTTACGTGGACGGTGAGGACCTGCCCGTTGGCCTCCACCTGGGCTACGAAGCGGTTGGGGCGGGAGAGAAATCGGGCGGGGGTGATGTTGGGGTAGGTCAAAAGAGGTCCCTCCTTTGGGAAATGGGTAGAAAAAGCCCGCAGAGCATGGTACAATCAGGGTAATACAGTAAGTTTACCGGACGTCTGTTCGTTCGTCAAGAAAAGGAAGAGAAACTATGAAGGACTATTTACTGGCACTGGACCAGGGGACCACCAGCTCCCGTGCCATTCTTTTTACCGCTGGCGGGGACGTGGTGGCTTCTGCCCAGATTCCCTTTACCCAGTACTATCCCAGACCGGGTTGGGTGGAACACGATCCCACTGAGATTCTCACCAGCCAGTGTAAGGCGGTAGCTGCCTGCGTGGAGAAAAGCGGCCTGCAGACGGGGGATATCGCTGCCCTGGGCCTGGCGAACCAGCGGGAGACCGCTGTGGTCTGGGAGCGAGCTACCGGCAAACCGGTGGGCAACGCCATTGTGTGGCAGTGCCGCAGGACGGCGGATTTCTGTACCCGCCTCCAACAGGAGGGATATGAGGAAGCCATCCGGGCCAGGACCGGCCTGGTGGTGGACGCCTATTTCTCCGGAACCAAGTACCGCTGGATGTTGAAAAATATCCCCGGCGTGGAGGAGAAGGCCAGGCGGGGGGAACTCCTCTGCGGCACCATCGACAGCTGGCTCCTCTGGAACCTGACCGGCGGCAAGGTCCACATTTCGGATTATTCCAACTGCTGCCGGACCATGCTCTTTGATATCCATAAACTCCAGTGGGATGAAGACCTGTGCCGACTCATGGAGGTGCCTATGGACTGGCTGCCCCGGCCTGTGGAAAACAGCGGACACCTGGGCGTAGTGGCGGAAGGGGTCCCCTATCTGGAAAAGCTGGAGGGGCTGCCCATCTGCGGCGCTGCAGG
>JABUSR010000195.1 GCA_021442645.1 Ruminiclostridium sp. | reverse complement strand
CGCCGGAACCAGATTCCCACCTTCCTCTTTGTTACCAAGATGGACCTCCCCACAGCAGGACATACCTTCCTTATGGAAGACCTTCGCAAACGGTTGGACGATGGCTGCGTAGATTTTACCCACCGGGCGGACGATTGGGCCGAGACCATCGCCCTACGGGAGGAAGCCGTGCTGGACAAATATCTAGAGGACGGCCACCTGTCCAACCGGGACGTCTCCGGACTCATCCGCATCGGCCGTCTCTTCCCCGTCTTCTTCGGGGCCGCACTGAAGTTGGAGGGCGTGACAGAATTTCTGGACGGTCTCACCTGCTATACCGAGGAATCCTTATACCCAGATGACTTCGGCGCCCGGGTGTTCAAGATTGCCCGGGACCCGCAAGGGGGCCGGCTCACCTACCTGAAACTCACCGGCGGCAGTCTCTCCGTGCGGACCTCCCTGCCCTACTATCCCCTCCATGGGGAGGAGCCCCTGGAGGAAAAGGTCACCCAACTCCGGCTGTATTCCGGAAGCAAGTTCGAGGCAACGGATATGGTCCGAGCCGGCCAGGTCTGTGCCGTACTGGGACTGACCCAGACCTATCCCGGTCAAGGCCTTGGTGCAGAGTCCCCGGCCCCGCCGCCCCTGCTGGCGCCCGTTCTCACCTACCGACTGGCACTGCCCCCGGACTGTGATCCCCAGGTCATGCTCCCTAAGCTCCGCCTTCTGGAGGAGGAAGACCCCTCCCTCTGCATTCTCTGGGACTCCCGCCTCCGGGAAATTCAGGCCCGCCTCATGGGCCAGATCCAGACTGAGATCCTGAAAAGCCTGATCCTGGAGCGCTTCGGCGTAGATATCCAGATGGACGCCGGCCGCATCCTCTATAAGGAGACCATCGCAGCGCCTGTGGAGGGCGTCGGGCACTTCGAGCCCCTACGCCACTATGCCGAGGCTCACTTCCTCCTGGAGCCCCTGGAGCAGGGAGCTGGGCTGGTCTTCGACACCCAGTGCAACGAGGACCTGCTGGACCGGAACTGGCAGCGGCTCATTCTCACCCACATGGAGGAAAAGACCCACCTGGGTGTCCTCACCGGATCTCCCATCACTGACCTGCGCATCACCCTGATGTCCGGCCGCGCCCACCTGAAGCACACCGAGGGCGGCGACTTCCGCCAGGCCACCTACCGCGGAATCCGGCAGGGGCTCATGCAGGCCAAAAGTGTCCTGCTGGAACCCTGGTACGCCTTCCGGCTGGACCTGCCCGCTGAGCATCTGGGCCGGGCCATCAGCGACCTACAGACCATGTCCGGCACCTTTTCCTCCCCGGAACTCGACGGGGATCGAGCCGTCATCACCGGTACCGCCCCCGTGTCCGCCATGAAGGACTACCCCCTGGAAGTTGCCGCCTACACCCGGGGGCGAGGCCGCTTCTCTTGCTCTTTCCACGGCTACGCCCCCTGCCACAACAGCAAACAGGTGGTAGCAGAGCTGGGCTATGAACCGGAGCACGACCTGGAAAACACCCCAGATTCTGTGTTCTGCGCCCACGGTGCTGGATTCACGGTAAAATGGGACAAGGTCCCGGAATACATGCATCTGGAGAGCTGTCTCCGCCTGGAGCGGAAGCCAGATGTCTCCCAGTTCCCCCGGGTCTACACCCGGAACCTGGACATCGACGAGAAGGAACTGGAGTCCATCTTCGAGCGGGAGTTCGGCCCCATCAAACACCGGGAGTATCAGTTCCTCGACCGTCAGCCGGCAGCAACTCCCCTGCGGGCCATTGCTCCGCCCAAGCAGCAGTATCTAATCGTGGACGGCTACAACATAATCTTTGCATGGGAGGAACTGAAGGCGATCGCCCGGGACAATCTGGATGCCGCCCGCCAGCGCCTGCTGGACATTCTGAGCAACTACCAGGGCTACAAAAAATGCCGCCTGGTGGTCGTCTTTGACGGTTACCTGGTCAAAGGTGGCCAGGGAAGCCGCTCGGACTATAACGGTCTCCATGTGGTCTACACCCGGCAGGACGAGACCGGCGATATGTTTATTGAAAAACTCATCCACGACGTTGGCCGGAACTATGCCGTTCGGGTGGCCACTTCCGACGGGCTCATACAACTCTCCGCCCTGCGGGCCGGTGTCCTGCGCATCTCCGCCCAGGAACTGTGGCAGGAGGTGGAATGGGTCGGAAAGCAGATTGACAAACTGGTCCGAGAACTGAACCGGAAGGGGACCCTGGCCGGCGACCCTCCTGTTTAAATCCCCCGGCAGCCCCTTCTTGATCCCCAACCTCGAACACCAATAGAAAAAACGTCCGGTCCTGTCCACCGGGTTCAACAGGAGGCCTCCCATGGACCTTAATCCGAATATCCTTTCCTGCATTGCCCGCCACGACAATTTTTACCTGTATGACGAGACTGTCATCGAGGATAGCACCGCCCGCCTGAAGGCGCAGTTCCCGGGCGTGAAATTCCTGTATTCCGTAAAGTGCAACCCAAACCCCCATGTGCTCGACTGCGTTTTTCGGCAGGGGTTCGGCGCAGATACCGCCAGCCCCGGGGAGGTCTTCCGGGCCCGCAGGGCCGATTTGCCCGCCAACAAGATCTACTACTCCGCGCCCGGCAAAAGCCTGGAGGATATCCAGCGCACGCTGGGCCAGGCGGTCCTAATTGCAGACAGTCTGGGGGAGGTCCAGCGGATTCAAGCTGCCGCAGAGGATGCTGACACCTCCGTCCGCATCGGCCTCCGCATCAACCCGAACTTTTCCTTTCTCGGGGACAGCGGCCAGCCCTCCAAGTTCGGCATCGATGAGGACCAGGCTCTTGCGTTCCTGCAAGCAGCTCCCTGTAGCCGTGTCCAGGTAACTGGCATCCATGTCCACCTGAAGAGCCAGGAGCTCCGGGCAGACGTCCTTTCCTCCTATTATCGGCGGATGTTCCGCCTGGCCGAGCGAATCGCAGCCGTCTGCGGGCCTCTGGAATATGTCAACATGGGCTCAGGCCTCGGCATCCCCTACGGACCGGAGGACACCCCCCTGGATCTGGTCTCCCTGGGCACCGCCTTTCAGTCTGCGCTGACCATCTTCCGGGCCTCCTATCCCTCCACCAGGATTCTGATTGAGGTGGGTCGGTACGCAGTGTGCCAGAGCGGGATCTATGTGACCCGAGTGGTAGACCGCAAGGTCTCCCACGGGAAGACGTACCTAATTCTGCAAAATACCCTCAACGGATTCCTACGCCCCTCCCTGGCCCGACTGGTGTCGTCCTATGCGGCCGATGTCCCTCCGGCGGGCTATGAGCCCCTTTTCACTGCAGAGGATTCCTTCGGCTTTCATACGCTGAAGGCGTCAATCCCCTCTGAAATCGTGACCTTGGTGGGCAACCTGTGCACAAGTGCCGACGTGGTGGCAGAGGACCTCCACCTGCCCCATCTGGATCCGGGCGACCCTCTAATTATCACCAACGCAGGGGCCTATGCGGCCTCCCTTTCTCCCATGCAGTTTTCCTCTCTGGGGAGACCCCGGGAGTTCTTTCTGACAAAGACCGGGGCCCTTCTCACATCCCCCGAATTTTGATTCAACCATGCGCTGAAGCAACTTCACTGCCGGAGCAAGCTCTCCGGCAGTGAGGTCGCTTTTTCCTTTCGGTCCCTCCGCCCCTGGCAGAACCGCAGGCCGGCATACAATCAAAACCACTAGTAAACTAGTGGTTTGCTCAGACCCTATAGGGGGCAACTCATGCTGACCCCTATAGGGGTACTGAAAGTTTGTCATCACATCACTATTCCAAGCAGCCGCTTAAAGCGGCTGTCTGCTTTTTGCCTTATTCCTCCCGATTACCCGTAAACAGGTCCATGTATTCCTTTATCGACATCTGGTCTTT
>JABUSR010000284.1 GCA_021442645.1 Ruminiclostridium sp. | reverse complement strand
TCAGCCAGCCGAGAGACCACCGGCTGCAGCAGGGCCGACAGAATACTGGATACGCTGATGAGCACCCCAATCTGGGCGTTGCTGAATCCCCGGAAGAGGAGGTACACACTGGAAAAAGTGATGATACAGCCGTAGCAGGCCCAGTAGCTGGCCTGGATGAGAGCGTAGCGGCCGGTGGGGCCGTAGCGAGTCACGACGGGCAGATTCATGGGGATTCCTCCTTATGCAATAGGATATCTCTTATTCTACCAAAAATCCGACAAATGGCAACAGGGACCTATCGTCTCGACAGGGAGCTGAATCTGTGGTAAACTAAACTATAAGGCAACCCCTGTGAGCGGGGGCGCCCTATACATGCTGCGGACTGCGGCGGAACGGAGAACTGCGATGCATATTCCCCCCTGTGACACCCAAGAGATAGAGATCCTCACGTTTGAGGAGGCCCTGCGCCCTACCCGGTCGGATTACGACCGGGATCGCTGGCTGTATGTTCCTGACCATTACGCCGAATATCGGTACCTGCTGGGTACCCGGGGGGAGAATCCTCTCATCTGTATTGGCATCAATCCATCCACTGCTGCCCCGGGGAACCTGGATAACACATTGAAATCCGTGGAGCGTATCGCCCTGGGAAACGGGTTCGACAGTTTTCTTATGTTCAATGTCTATGCCCAGCGGGCTACCCGGCCTGAGGACATGGACCGGGTCCGTAACGAGACACTCCACCGGGAGAATATGGCAGCATTCCGCTATGTGCTGCAGCAGGTCGGGACGGACTATACGCCGGCTGTATGGGCGGCCTGGGGGACCATCATCGAGAAGCGCCCCTATCTTAAGGACTGCGTCCGGGATATGGCGGAGATTGGCCAGGCCTACGGAGCACGATGGCTGTGCGCCGGGAAGCGCACCAAGAAGGGCCACCCCCATCATCCACTGTATTTGCGGAAGGACGAGGAAGTAAAGCCGTTTCCGGTGCTGGAATACCTGGAAGATATCCGCAAGCTATAACCGTGACAGGGGATTCGGCTGAAAACGGGGCATGGAGATAGAAATGTCCGGTGAAATCGGAGATTTTCTATGTTTTCTGAGGAAACACTGCTTTTTTTGTTGACACAGACTCCTATGTAGCGGTATTATAATTAATTATAATGTGAATACTATAGACCTATCCTAATTTTCATATAAAACATTAAGAGGAGTGATGCGCTATCGTTACGCAGCGTATTGAAAAGATTCGGCAGAATTATGTGAACGCCAAGCCCCAGATCTCCTGGCAGCGGGCCAAAATCTGGACCGATTCTCATAAAGAGACAGAGGGCCTGCCCGTGGCCATTCGACGGGCACGGGCTTTCTATGACTGCTGTGAACTGCTGGATGTCCATATTTTTGAGGGTGAACTTGTGGTGGGTGCCATCGGAGAGTTCCGCAAATGCGGCATCCTGACCCCCGAGTTTGCCTGGATGTGGGTGGACCGTGAGATGGATACCTTTGCCACCCGAGCACAGGACCCCTATGTGATGACTAAAGAGCAGTGCGAATACGTCCGGAAGGAGATATTCCCTTACTGGAAGGGAAAATCTCTGGAGGAGGCCTTCTTGGCCCGTCTGCCCGAAGAGACCCGCCGCATTGGCGTGGACACCGGGATTCTGGACAATGATTCCAAGTGGCGACAGGCAGTGGGCGAAATCACACCGGACTATCAGGACGTTCTTTTTAAGAAGGGCTTTGGCGGTATTATCCGAGAGGCCCAAGCCCATATCGACGCGCTGGACCCTGTAAACCCTGAAGACTTGGAAAAGCGGGACTTTTATCAGTCCATGATCTGGACCTCTAAGGGCATTATCCGCTATGCCAATCGCTATGCTCAGGCGGCAGATGAACTGGCAGAAACCGAGCAGGACCCTGTTCGGGCTACTGAGCTGCGGGCCATCGCCCAGAACTGCCGAAAGGTGCCTGAGTATCCCCCGGAAAGCTTCTATGAAGCGATTCAATTTCTTTGGTTTGTGCAAGTGGGCGGCATTCTGTCCGAGAATCCCCTGTCCCTGAACCCCGGCCGCTTTGACCAGTATATGGACCCCTACTATGAGGCTGATGTGGCCAAGGGGGCTATCACCCAGGACTTTGCCCAGGAATTGGTCGACGCACTGTGGCTGAAGTACTCCGAATGGGTGTGGACCATTTCTGCCAACACTGCTGACTACTTTGCCGGGTATAATCAGTTCCAGAACCTCACTGTGGGCGGAAAGAAGCGAGATGGCAAGGATGGCACCAACCCCGTTACCTTCATGGCGCTGAAGGCTACAGAGGAGATTAAAACTCACCAGCCGGGCCTGTCCGTCCGCGTCCAGGCGGACTGCCCCCAGGAGTTTATGGATTCCGTGGTCAAGTTGGTGTCCACCGGAACCGGATTCCCTGCCATCCACAGTGACAGTGTGGGGTACCAGATGCTCATCAATGCCGGTTATGAGCCCGAGGACGCCAAGGACTGGAACAACTGCGGCTGCGTGGTGCCTCACTTCCGGAAGACCGGGGAGTGGACGGCAGCCGTGAACCTGAATTTCGGGTCGGCGTTGGAGTACGCACTGAACCAGGGGTGCAGCCTGATAACCGGGGAGAAAATGGGCTTGGATGAACAGCATGCTGCGGACTTTGAGACCTTTGAGCAGGTGAAGGATGCTTTCTACCGCCAACTGGACAACCTCTGTCACCACTCCATTATCTTGACGGTGGAGGCCCAGCGGCTCCACATGGAGATGGTCCCTCGCCCCTTCCTGTCCTCCTGCATCGAGAACTGTATGGACTCCGGCAAGGATCTGTCCAAGGGTGGCGCCAAGTACAACGTGGGTCCCGTCATCACCGGCATCGGCTTGGCCGTGGTGAGTAACTCCCTGGCTGCTGTGAAGAAGCTGGTCTTCGAGGACAAGATCTGCACCATGGACACCTTGGTCAAGGCACTCAAGGCCAACTGGGAGGGTTACGAAGATCTCCAGCAGAAGGCCAAGGACTGCCCCAAATACGGTAACGACGACGACTATGTGGACGATATCACCATTGAGATTGCCAACTACTTCTACCGAGAGATTCACCAGTATAAGGATGTGTTTGGTTCTCCCTTCCTGACTGCATTTATGGGCATCTCCAATTACATCCCCATGGGCCGGGTCCTGGGTGCTACACCCGACGGGCGCAAGAACGGAGAACCCTCCAGCGAGGGCGTGTCTCCCTTTGTGGGTACCGACCGGTCTACACCTCTGGCCGCCATGCGCTCTGCTGCCAAGTTGAATCAGGAGATTCACTCCGGTGGTACCCTGCTGAATCTCCGCCTGAACCCTGAACTGGTGGCAACCAAGCGAGGACAGGCCAACCTGGGGGCTATGATTCAGACTATGTTCTCTCTGGGGGCCTTCCATGTGCAGTTTAACTGCATCTCTTCCGATACCTTACGTGACGCCCAGGTCCACCCTGAGAACTACAAGGACCTGTTGGTCCGGGTGGCCGGCTACTCCACGCAGTTCGTCAACCTGTCCCGTTCCATGCAGGACGCCATTATCGCACGTACGGAGCACAGCTACTGATTTATGGGCGGCAACATCATGCAGATCCAGCACTTCTCCGTCAATGACGGGGAGGGCATCCGGACCAATATCTTTCTGGCGGGGTGTCCACTGCGATGCGCCTGGTGCTCCAACCCGGAGGGGCAGACTCCCTGTAATTCCATGACCCACTGGGCCGAAACAGAGGAGATCCTGCGGGAGGTGCGGAGACAGGCTGTCTTTTACCGATTTTCCGGCGGGGGAGTGACTTTCTCCGGTGGAGAGGCTACCGCCCAGCCGGACTTTCTGGAAGAACTGACCTGTGCCCTTTACGACGAGGGGTACCACCTGGCGCTGAAGAC
>JABUSR010000156.1 GCA_021442645.1 Ruminiclostridium sp. | reverse complement strand
GTCTCCACCAACACATTCAGGTGGACACTCGCGGCCGAGATTTTTACCGGAAAGGCCTTCATGCGGACCCACTCCCCCCAGAGGGGCAGCCGGTCGTAGACAAATTTGGATCGCGCAATGGCCCAGACGGCGCCATGGGTTTTCCCCATAGCCACAGAATCGCAGCCGTACTGAGTGAAAAACTCCGTAAAGGCATCCTGAAACAGCTGGGATGCATGGTAGACGTCCATCTCGCAGCGGCGGTCGGTAAATGCCGCCGTGAGCTTTTGCTCTGTGATATATTCGTTTTTCATCGTATCTCCTTCCCCTCATCCGGGACAGACCGTTGAAAACGGTCCTCCTGTAAGTTATAATAATACAACAGGTCCGCGCCCCCCGGCACCGTGCTGCGGCCGGACAGATTTTTCTGTAATTCATTTCAACCCAGGGAGCAGGCTGCGCTATGGCTGAAAACTACACCTACATCCTACGCTGTGCCGACGGCACCTACTACACCGGGTGGACCAACGACCTGGACAGGCGTCTGGCCGCCCACAATGCCGGCACCGCTTCCAAGTACACCCGCGCCCGCCGGCCGGTGACCCTGGTGTACCACGAGAGCTTCCCCACCAAGGAGGAGGCCATGCGCCGGGAGTGGCAAATCAAGCAGTTAACACGCACCCAAAAGGAGGCCCTGATGGGCCGGAAATGAGAAGACCGCGAGGGTAGAGCCGTTTGCTCTCCTCGCGGCCGTTTTTTATTCTTCGGGTTTTTCCGGTGTCTCCTCAGCAGGTGCAGCATCTTCGGATTCTACCCCAACAGGCTCCTCCGCTTCCACCACATCGACAGGCTCTGCGTCCACAGGCTGTTCAGCGGGCTCTGCCTCCGCAGGCTGCGCATAGGCCTCTTTGACCTCCTGCTGCATCGCCTTCTTCTCTCTCCGGCGGCCCACCACATGGAGAATGGCCGTCAGCACGAAGAGGATCCAGAACCGGCTGCTGTAATCCATGGTCCATCCAAAGATCCCCGCCACAAAGTCCCAGACGAAGCTGAGGATCAGAGAGACCCAAATCAGAATCAGGGAGCCGAACCAGTTCTTATTCTTGATATAACGGTCCTGCAGCACCAGGACCACGACCCAGACGATGACCCAAGGCAACTGAGCAACCAGTGTAGACAACATAAACGTGCCTCCTTTCAGCGGTAAGCAGCGAACTTTTTTCTATCATAGCATATTTCTTAAAAAGGCTCAAGGCCTATTCGACCGCCCGCATAAAAAAGGACCTGCTCGGCAGGTCCTTTTTTCGTCACGCTTATTTCTTGTTGTTCTTCGTGTCGCAGTAGAGGCAGCGGTAGACGCCCTTCTCCCGGTCCGTCAGGCGGAAGATATGGGGCAGCTCCTGCTCGATAGATGTAATGCACCGGGGATTCTTGCAGCGGATGACGCCGGTGATGGTCTCAGGCAGGTGGGGATGGATCTTCTCCATCCGCTCCCCGCTGCGGATGATATTCACCGTGATATGGGGGTCGATATAGCCCAGCATATCATAGTTCAGGTCGATGACCTCGTTGATCTTCAGGATGTCCTTCTTCCCGTACTTACCGCTGGGGGCGTTCTTGATGACAGCCACCTCGCACTCCAGCTTGTCCAGGCCCAGGTCCTTATACAGGCTCATGCTACGTCCGGCAGGGATATGGTCGATCACGATGCCGTCCACAATGGTCCCAATAATCATCTCACTCCACCTCCAACAGTTTCAGGATAAGGGCCATACGGATAAACTTGCCGCAGAGCACCTGGGTGAAATAGCAGGCTCTGGGGTCATCGTCGATGGCGACGGAGATCTCATTCACACGGGGCAGGGGGTGCAGGATGGACAGGTCCCACTTGGCCGTGGTCAGCTTATCCGGGGTCAGAATATAGCTGTCCTTCAGGCGGACGTAGTCATCCTCGTTGAAGAAGCGCTCGCGCTGGACACGGGTCATGTAGAGGATATCCAGCTGAGGCATGGCCTCCTCCAGAGAGGTGGTCTCAATAAACTCAATGTTGTTCCGCTCCAGAAGATCGGTGCGGACGCTCTCCGGCACCCGCAGCTCCTCGGGGGAGATCAGCACGAACCGGACATTGGGATACCGGGACATGGCCCCGATGAGGGAGTGGACCGTGCGGCCGAACTTCAGGTCGCCGCAGCAGCCCACCACCAGGTTATCCAGTCTCCCCTTCTCCCGCTTGATGGTCAGCAGGTCGGTGAGGGTCTGGGTGGGGTGGTGATGGCCGCCGTCACCGGCGTTAATCACGGGGACAGTGGCCTTCATGGAAGCTACCAGGGGGGCGCCCTCCTTGGGATGGCGCATGGCGATGATATCGGCAAAGCAACTGACAGTGCGGGCGGTGTCGGCCACGCTCTCGCCCTTGGCTGCGGAGGAATTATCTGCAGAGGAGAAGCCAATGACCTGGCCGCCCAGCTCATACATAGCCGACTCAAAGCTCAGGCGGGTGCGGGTGGAGGGCTCATAAAACAGGGTGGCCAGTTTCTTATAGCGGCACTTTTCCCGGTAATCCTGAGGATGATCGATAATATCTTCTGCTTTGGCGATCAGCTCGTCGATCTCCGTCACAGACAGGTCGGTGATGTCGATCAAATCACGTTTCATGGATATGACCATTCCTTTCTCGGTAATTGGCGGCGCAGGAAGACCGCATACAGCGCTTACTTTCCGATCCAGCTCTCGTCAGAGGGGTTGTTGCGGAAAGCAATCAGGCGGGCCTGGTCCTCGGGCCGGATGTAGTTCTCGGCAGCGGCCACGGCAGCCACGGTATCCAGGTCGGTGAGGCTCACGTTCTTCACGTTGGCCGCAGCCAGACGCTCCACGCTCTTCTTCATGCCGTAAGTGAAGATGCTGACGATGCCCAGGACCTCAGCACCGGCCTGGCGCAGGACGTCCACGACTTCCAGCACGCTGCCGCCGGTGGAGATCAGATCCTCCACAATGACCACCTTCTGGCCGGGCTCCAGCTTGCCTTCGATCTGGTTCTGCCGGCCGTGGTCCTTGGCGCCGGAGCGCACATAGCCCATGGGCAGGCCCATCATCTGGGCGGTAATGGCCGCGTGGGCGATGCCCGCGGTGCTGGTGCCTTCCAGCACTTCCGCCTCCGGATATTCCGCCCGGATGACCTCCGCCAGGGCGGATTCCACATCGGTGCGGACTTCGGGGGCGGTCAGGATCAGCCGGTTGTCGCAATACACGGGGCTCTTGATGCCGCTGGCCCAGGTAAAGGGCTCATCGGGGCGGAAAAACACCGCTTTGATCTTAAGCAGGTCCCGGGCGATCTTCACGTTGATTGCTTTCATGTCCATCTGCTTGTCCTCCTGTCAGTCACAGAATTCTTCCACACACCGGTTATAAGCCGCCACCGGATCCTCCGCGGCGGTAATGGGCCGGCCCACCACGATGTAATCGCTGCCCACCTTCTTCGCTTCCGCGGGGGTCATGACCCGCTTCTGGTCTCCTTTGTCCCCGTCGGCGAACCGGACCCCCGGCGTCACGGTGAGGAAATTCTTCCCGCAGGCCGCGTGGACCTTTTCCGCCTCCAGGGGCGAGCACACCACGCCGTCCAGCCCGGCTTTGGCGGCGCATTTCGCGTAATGCATCACCACTTCGTCCATGGGCTTTTCGATGCACAGGTCACGGGTCAGGGCTTCCTGATCCGTGCTGGTCAGCTGGGTCACGGCGATGAGCAGGGGCCGGCTTCCGTCGGGGCGGGTCAGCCCTTCCAGGGCCGCCTCCATCATGGCGGTGGTGCCGGCGGCGTGGAGGTTGCAGATATCCACATCCATATTGCTCAGCACCCGCATGGCCTTCTTCACGGTATTGGGGATATCATGGAGCTTCAGGTCCAGGAAGATCTTGTGCCC
>JABUSR010000082.1 GCA_021442645.1 Ruminiclostridium sp. | reverse complement strand
CGGCTCTTAGATGCTTCAAAAGCGCTGATTAAAAATGTCTATTTTTAATCAGCTTTGAGAAGCTGAAAAAAGAGTGGCACGCTGTGCCACTCTTTTTTTATGGGTTTCATACGCACTCCGGCTTTGATTCTCTGTGCCGGGCTGCCGTTACATCTGCGGTTGGCAAAGCGCTGTGAAGCCAGCAGAAGGGAATAGACGCGGTGTGGCGGTCAGCTCTCAGTCTGCGGCGGCCGCTTTCTTTTTCACATGCACGCGGTACAGGCCCAGGAGTGCCAGCCCGCACAGGGCCGCACCGGCCGTCAGGATGCCGGTGGTACCGGCGCCGCCCGTCTTGGGGAGTACATAGCCGTCATCACTTTCCTCCTGGTTGAAAATCGAGATCGTTCCCGAAGAGATACCGTCGTTGTTGGTGTAACTGGCCTGGTATCCGGAGAGGGAGGCCTCCTGCACGGTGTACTTGTATGGGGTCCCGGCGGTGTTGTCCGTGTTCGTGGGTGCGTAGGGGAGCCCCGAGATGGTGTAGCTCCACGCAGTGCCGTTGGCGGTGCCCGTGCTGCCGGCTGCGGCGGTGATGCCCGCCGCGTTTGCTGTGTAGGTCCCGATGAGCGTGTCGTCCTGCAGAAGGTCGAAGGTGATGGAAGCGCCGGCGGGTGCATCTATGGGATTTTCGTCTTCATCCAGCCAGAACTTATCTACGCGGATGGAGGTGCTGTTCTTATCATCCGGGAAGTAAATCAGAGCGCCGTCCTGCAGCTTTTCGCCTGAGAAGTTGGCGGGGATACAGGGGGGGTACGAGGTGGTATCTGCGTTTTCGATGTAGAATTCATAGGGGGTGGGGTCCAGGAAGTACCCGGTAGGCGGGGTCCTCTCCACAAGCTTGTAGGCCGTATTGTAGGCAAAGCTTATAGCAGCATTAGAGTTGGTACTGAGTTCGATTTTTCCTTCTGTATCGGTGGGGTAGGTCCCCATGCTGGTATAGGGGTCTGGGCTTTCGTTCGGATTATAGCGGAAGACCTCGAACTGCGCACCCTGCAGATAGGTACCGAAATCCGAAGCATCCACCTTATAGAGGATAGCCCCCTTGGTGTTGGCGACGGCGCCGGAGTCCTGCACGTTGAATTTGACGGTGGTATCACTCTTTGTATCGCCGCCGGGGGTGCCGAAAATCGTGATATTGTTTATAAGATCGTAAATCGTGCCGCCGTAGTCGCCCTCAAATTTGTATTCATAATGCAGGTGGTAGTCGAAACCGTCCTCCACTGTCAGCTCAATCTGCTTGTGGCGCTCAATCGCACCTTTGTAGCCCGCTTCCTCCCATTTGCTGTATCGGTAGGTGACAGGAACTTCTTCCTCAACTACCGGGTTGCCCTTCCAGTCTCGGCTGGAGACTTTGTAGAGCTTTACGGAGCCGGGAACCAGGCTGGCGTCGATGTGTTTGCCGTCGTTCCCGTTGCCGCAGTAACAGGGGAAGTGGTCGTTAAAGACCAATTCATCGGCGATGAGGAGCTCATTGCTGTAGGGCAGCAGGTCATGGTTGTCCTCCCCCGGGTTGATGGCAATATCATAGGCAACGGTGTTGCTCAGCTGCCCGTCCAGCTTGAGTGCTTCCCCTCTCTTATCCAGGAGGCCCTTCCGCTGGTCGCGGATGACTGCGGTGGTCTGACTGTCGCTGTCCATCCGGGTTCCGTTGTCATCCTTGACCACGACGGTGTTTTCAAAGGGCCTATTGTCATAGGGGTACTGCCAGTTCAGATCCGGATTTCTGGCATAGATGTCAATCGTGAGGACGACGTCATCTGCCGTGGCCGGCTTCCAGGTGCCCGAGTAGGTGTAAAGATCACCGGTGGTATAGAACTTCTGCATGTCCGCCAGGTACTGAATGGCATCCTCATTCAGTGTGATGCGCAGCAGGTTGTTCGCCGTAATCTCCATGTCCCACCCGACCTGGTAGCCGGCTGAGTCGCCGATCACTGTGCCGCCGGCACCGTGGAGATATAGCGTTGCGGCGTTTCCGTCGCGGGTCACACTCTGGTATGTGCCGTGCCCGTATTTCCCATCCGGATTATTGACATACCAGCAGTGGTTTGCTCCGGTGCCCTGGGTCTTAGGCTCCACCTGGACCACATACAGGTCTGCCGGTACCTGGTCCTCCAGCACAACGCCCTGCTGGGCTGTGTAATTTTCAGGGACAGTCAGCATCAGCTGCCAGTGGAGGTTATCCTTATTGCCGCCGACATTTGCCAGCTTGTCGTAGTTAATCTCGGTCTCCTCGACATCCACCAGGCTGCCGCTGGCGTTCATGCCCTTTTTCACGATGGAAGGATTGCTGGGAACCAGGTTGACTGATGCAGTTTTATCCAGCTTCGGGATGGAACTGACCTTGAACTGGTTCTGGATCCCGTAGATGGCAGAGGTGCTGCTGGGCGTTTCCAGGGTGCTTGTGTACTGGAAGGTCAGAGGGGTGGAACCCTTCGGCAGATCCGTATCCAGGGTTACACGGAAGGCCTGATATTGATTGCTTTGGGGGAGGTTGCCGGTCAAATCCGAAAGGGAGGCGTAGGTTGTAGAGCCGCTGGTCCCGTTGGTGCCGGTGGCTGCATCATACTGCCAGGTCCAGACCTGAATGCTGCCGACTGTGCCGCCCTGGCCTTCCACAGCATTGACCACCGCTGTGGCATTGTCGATGAGTTGGTCGTGGGTGTAATAATTTTTGTAGAACCCGCCGGATTTATAAAGGGAGTCGTCGAAATACGCACCGGCGGGAATGTCAAAGTCTGCGTGATCCAGGGTAACGGTCCAGATGACCTCCCGGGCCGGTGTGCCGTTGGAGAGCAAGATTACGTTGCCGAGGGTGCCGCTCTTGGAAAGGGCGCCCTCGCCAATGTCTCCTTTGCCGGTGAGGGTAGATGCGGTAACGGTCAGCCCGGTGCCGGTATAACTCATCTGCGCATTGTTTTCCACGTAAAGGGCCTCGGATGCGAACGAATAGGTCACGGTATACTGGTGGGTGCTGTCGCCCTGGGCGAACACATGGTCACCGAAGGTATAGGGGAGCGTGACCGTCGTTGTGCTCCCGGTGGTGGTGTCACGAATGGTAGCCGTATAGTTCGTAAGGGGCACGCCGTTGCAGGTATCCTGCAGCTGCCAACCGTTGAGGTTTGTACCCATCTCGTTGACGGTGAGGGTGTACTCATAGCTGTCGGTGTCTGCGTTGTAGGTGCCGGACTTCTTCAGGAGCTTCCAGTCCAGGCGGACATTGTCCTTGCCGTGGATATCACGGCCGGCATTGTTTTTGGAGGCGGCTTCCACATCGTTCGTCAGGTGCTTGTCGGTTACATCGATGGTGTTATCGTCATTGACATGGACCGTGCAGTCGATGACATACGTTTCGCGGGCTCCCATTTGGGGGAGCTGCATCAGGAAGCCCTTGTTGGCGCTCTCCTCAGGGGAGGTGTTTCCGTTCTTATCGCGGAATGCGAGGGAGGTATAGTCCACAGGGTTGCTATTTTTGTCCCGGACGGTCATGGTATTCTGAATGTAGTAATATCCGCCGTTATCGTCGATTCGGTCGTTAATTTCTACCGGGCCAAAGGTGCCCTGCTCACTGTAGACCTCGATGGTGTAGTAGATGATATCCC
Source organism: Ruminiclostridium sp. (assembly GCA_021442645.1). Taxonomy (GTDB): domain Bacteria; phylum Bacillota; class Clostridia; order Oscillospirales; family Oscillospiraceae; genus Evtepia. The sequence goes on along the minus strand of JABUSR010000082.1, from coordinate 301 downwards.
CCTCGACCTTGGAGATCTCCTTGTCGACAGAGATATCGCCCTTCGGAACATCGTTGGTGAAGTCGACGGTGAAGGTCTGGCTGTTTCCGTAGGAAAAGGTCTCCTGGGTACCGCTGCCGCTGCCGGTGGCTTGCACCTCGGCGTGGAAGGTCAACTTGCCGGAAATCTGGCTGCCGGTGGCATTTTGACTCCTGTATGTGGAGTCGAAGACGATGGAGATCGTGCCATCCGTGGCAACTGTGTAGGTGCCCACGGGCACATTGCTGTCGTTATACACCGTGCCGCTTTCTGCCTGCTCCAC
>JABUSR010000291.1 GCA_021442645.1 Ruminiclostridium sp. | reverse complement strand
GCGGAGGCGATTAAAACAAGCCAATTCTTGTCTTGTTTTAATCGGATTTCAGTATGACATAAATAATAACAGGACCTCTCCGGTGACGGAAGGGTCCTGCTGGTTTTACTTTATATGTTGAAAGGCCGCCGCAGTGTGCACTGCGGCGGCCTTACTGATTTTGTTTAGTTCTTCAGGCGGGCATCTAGCTCAGCCAGCTGCTCGGTCAGCTCCTTGGGCAGCTTGTCGCCAAACTGCTCGTAGTAGCTGTGGATGTTCACGGACTCCTGCTGCCACAGGTCGCAGTCCACATTCAGCAGACCGGCCAGGGTCTCGCGGCTCAGGTCCAGGCCCTCCAGGTTGATGTCTACGGGGTCGGGCAGGAAGCCAATCTCGGTGTCTCTGGCGCCCACTTCGTCGAAGCAGCGCTTCAGGATCCACTCCAGCACACGCAGGTTCTCACCAAAGCCGGGCCAGATGAACTCGCCGTTTTCGTCGGTGCGGAACCAGTTGACGTTGAAAATCTTGGGCAGGTTGGAGACGGATTTCTCCATATCCAGCCAGTGCTGCCAGTAGTCACCCATGTGATAGCCGCAGAAGGGCAGCATTGCCATGGGATCCCGGCGGGTCTCGCCCACGGTGCCCTCAGCTGCAGCGGTCTTCTCAGAGCCCATGATGGAGCCCACAAAAACGCCGTGCTTCCAGTCTCTGGACTGGTAGACCAGGGGGGCCGTCTTGGCGCGGCGGCCGCCGAAGATGATGGCAGAGATGGGCACGCCGTCGGGGTTGTTGAACTCGGGGGAGATGCAGGGGCAGTTCTCCGCGGGAGCGGTGAAGCGGGAGTTGGGGTGGGCAGCGGGGCCCTGTGCGGTCTCCGGGCTCCAGGGGTTGCCCATCCAGTCCAGGGCGTTCTTGGGAGGATTCTTATCCAGCTTCTCCCACCACACGGTGTCGTCGTCCAGGTTCAGGGCCACATTGGTGAAGATGGTGCCCTTCTGGGTGGTGGCCAGAGCATTGGGGTTGGATTTTTCGTTGGTGCCGGGGGCCACGCCGAAGAAGCCCTTCTCGGGGTTCACAGCCCACAGGCGGCCGTCGGGGCCCACACGGAGCCAAGCGATATCGTCGCCCACGCACCAGCACTTCCAGCCGTTCTTCTGATAGCCCTCGGGGGGAATCAGCATGGCCAGGTTGGTCTTGCCGCAGGCGGAGGGGAAGGCACCGGTGACATAGCGGATCTCACCCTTGGGGTTCTGGATGCCCAGGATCAGCATATGCTCAGCCAGCCAGCCCTCCTGCCGGCCCAGGTTGGAGGCAATGCGCAGGGCGAAGCACTTCTTGCCCTGGAGTACATTGCCGCCGTAGCCGGAGTTGATGGACATGATGGCATTGTCCTCGGGGAACTGCACGATGTAGCGCTCCTCGGGATCCAGGTTTGCCTTGGAGTGGAGGCCCTTGATGAAATCGGCGGAGTCGCCCAGCTGGTCAAAAACATCAGTGCCCACACGGGTCATGATGGCCATATTCAGCACCACATAGATGGAGTCAGTGAGCTCGATGCCATACTTGGCAAAGGGGGAACCCACCACACCCATGCAGTAGGGGATGACATACATGGTGCGGCCTTTCATGGAACCGTCATAGAGCTTGTTCAGCTTGGCGTACATCTCGTCGGGGGCCATCCAGTTGTTGGTGGGGCCTGCGTCCTCTTTCCGCTTGCTGCAGATGAAGGTTCTGCCCTCCACACGGGCCACGTCGGTGGGATCGGAGCGGTGCAGATAGCATCCGGGGAGCTTCTCCTGGTTCAGCTTGTAGAGTTCGCCGGTGGCGCAGCCTTCCACGCGGAGCGCCTCCAGCTGCTCCTCGCTGCCGTCAATCCAGACCACCTCCTGGGGCTTGGTCAGGGCAACCTGCTCGTCGATCCAAGACAGAATGTGTTGATTCTTTGTCAGTGCCATTCAAATGCCCTCCTTAGAGCAATTCATTTAAAGTTTATCACCGTATATTATATTCTACATTACCCAGTATTACAAGAATTAATTCATTTTCTTCCCTGTAATTCCCTCAGTTTCCTGCATAATTCAGCAAACTCAGCAAAACTCAGGCGCTCGCCGCGAATATTCTCCGGCAAGTTGCAGGCCAGGATAGCCTGCCGCAGGGCGTCCTTCTCCACCTCGTTCCCCAGCAGAGTGTACAGCCCGTTCAGCAGGGTCTTTCTCCGCTGGCCGAAGGCCGCACGGACTACCCGGAAAAACAGGTCCGGGTCGGGCACATCGACGGGGGGGCGGCCCCGCACGGTCATGCGGATCACCGAGGAGACCACCTTGGGTGCCGGGTAGAAACAGGAGGGCGGCACATCGTAGAGCAGCTCGCTGTCGGCGTAGTATTGGCAGAGGACAGTAAAGGCCCCATAGTCCGCCGTGCCGGGCCGGGCGCAGATGCGCAGGGCCACCTCCCGCTGGATCATCACAGTGACCGCCTGAAAACAGCCCGCCTGGAGCAGGGCCGTGATAGCCGGGGTCGTGATGTTATAGGGCAGGTTGGCGCAGGCCACCACAGGCAGGCCGGGCAGCTTTTCCTGACAGAGGCGGGCAATGTCGGTCTTCATGATATCCCCGGGGACGATCTCCACATTGGGGTAGTCGGCCAGGGTCTCGGCCAGCACCGGCAGAAGGCTCCGGTCCAGTTCCACCGAGACCACCTTCTCTCCCAGCTGGGCCAGCTGCTCGGTGAGGGGGCCGATGCCGGGGCCCACTTCCAGGACGCCCACGCCGGTAGCCGCGCCGGAGGCCTCCGCCGTCTGCCGGGGGACCCAAGGCTCTATGAGGAAGTTCTGTCCCATACTCTTGGAAAAGCGGAAGCCGTGGCGGCCCAAAAGTTCTTTGATCTCTCGTTGGTTGCACAAATTCATGGGAATGCCTCACCTTTCGTTCTCAGGTAGGGCAATTTTATCATAGGCGGGTGCCGATTGCAACGGGAAGGCATCCGGCCCGGGCAAAGCCCCACCCGGCCTATAAAATCCCCCAAGCGGCCCATCGTTCACACTTTGTTCACTCAATGTTTGTAAATTATCCACTTCTACCCTGCCGGAGCATGGTATTCTATGTTTGTAAAAATGATTACTCAAATGACTTCTCTCTTTTCTCTCTCTTTTCTAATTGTAAGAAAGGGCCGGGTGCACAGCACCCGGTCTTTTTCTTTGTTTAGAGGGTATCCTATGCGCAAAAGAACGCCCGGGCAATCACCCGGGCGTTCTAACTATGATGCTTATAATCTGCGTCTGCGCGTCTCGGAACGAGCTCTGCGGAAGACTTTCACCATGAAATAAATCACCGTTATGAAGTAAGGCAGGCCGAAGTAAGTCAGCGTACCGCGGGTCACCTCCAGGCCCACAAACAGGCACAGGATGGCGATGACCGCTGTGACAACAGCCACGATGAAGAACGACACCTGCTTATGAATCCGAAGGGCCTTATAGGCCGGTCTCCGTCGGTCACCGATTGCTCTGGCTGCGTAGGCATCCAGCAAAAGCAGGATGACGATGCTGGCCATGGCATAAATCAGCGTTTCCATCATGATAACGTTACTGCTGGCAATATCATCAAGAATCGAAGTGTTGTTCATAGGTTACTCCTTTGATCATAACGGGATGTGGATGGGAAAGGATTACTTACGCATAGCCTCCAGGTCCAGATCGCCGAACATAGCCTTTTCACGCTCAGCAGCGGTCATCTTGTTACGGGCAGAGCCGCTTGCGAAGTACAGGATGAAGCCGATGACGATGTAGACCACAAAGACGATGACGGACTTGCCGCCTGCGTACCAGGGGCAGAAGGGCAGCAGTGCGCCGACAAAGTACACGATACCTGCGATAGCAGCCCAGTAAGCGATGGGAGTTGCCAGCTTGTAGGGACGGTCTGCGTTGGGCATGGTCTTACGCAGCTTCAGCAGTGCCAGGCTGGAGA
>JABUSR010000131.1 GCA_021442645.1 Ruminiclostridium sp. | reverse complement strand
TTTTTTCATCATGTATTTCTCCTTATCCATTTACATTATAGTTTTCGGAAAGTAAATTCATGGCTTTTAATAGTTTATGACAGTAGACAAATGGGCCAACAATAATTAGCGCGCCCAGAATACACCACCCCCAGAAAGTACCTGCCCCGAAATTGTAATCAATACCTCTCCGCAATAATTCAGCCCCGATTCTATTGGAAATTTTATGACTCCAAACAAGTGGCACAATACCTAATGTAAGCCAAGAAAAGATAAACACTACCAAACAGTAATGCATGGTCTTCTTTCCATCATATCGGCTTGCTATTGTATTGATGTCAGAACTAACACCTGACATGACTACTATACCATAAATGCCAAAAGTGATTATGGATAAAAGAATAAATTTGAGCAAGCTACGATTTGTATTTAGCTGCCCTACAGGAGCAACTGCTTTTGGCGCTTCTTCAATCTTACATCCACAGTTTAAGCAGATTTCTGCTTCATCATTAACTTCTTTTCCGCAATGTGAGCAATACCTCATAGTAATTCCCTCTCATATTTTTTCTCTGATTTTTATAAAGTCCGCTATTTGTCATCCATGCAGAGCAGGCAAATACCAGCAACTAAGTTGACAAATATCAAAGTACATACTTTCATCCCAGTGCTAATTGGCAATCCGTTTTTCAGACAGTTAAAAATTTTAACTGTAATAGGAATGCACCATGCCAACGGAATGAGCAACCACCCCTGAGATATACACCCCAATATCAAAAACACTTTTATGACAATACTCATCGTATCATCTCTTTCAGTTTTGATTGGTGCGACAGACTTTTTTTCACCAACGTTGCAGCCGCATTTCACACATATAACGGCTTCATCATTTATTTCAGTACCACAATGTGTGCAAAACATATTCCCCCTCCTTTCTGATAGCAAGAATGTGTACTTTCCTGTAAACCGCCCTCTTTGCGTATTGCGTATTAAGTTTTTTTATCATGTCACATGTTGTTTTTCAAGTTTTGTAATGTAAATATTCGTTACAACAGCAAGCACTCTGTCATTGTTTTGAGATTCATTCTATTGTTAAAAGACGAGACGTTCCCTGTGCTTGAAAATTCTCAGCTTCCTTTATAGGGGTGTTCCATACGCTGACTGCGGCTTTGCCTTCTTTCAGATTCTTTGCGCTCGCATCCAAGGTCTTTTCAATCAGTCCTCTATCGTAGAGAATCCCACTGCCCCGTTTTTCAGCTGTGTCACCCCCGTCGGTCGAATGATTGTCTCGGCCTATATCTTCTTTCTCATGACCCTGTACCCATTTTTGAAGTATGCTCTCCGACGTCTATTTCTGCAGGATGCTGCCGGGCGTCCACTTGCAATGAGAAAACAGAACTGTGCCATAGTTGTATTTCGCAGTTTTCCCCTGCTTATCAAATGTTTTGTTTGATTACTTTCCCGTTACTTTTTCAAAGCCACTATTTGAAGTCGTATAGTCCGCATATCGCAGGTTCTCTCTCCATCTCCCTTCTCATTCTTATAGTTTGTAATATACTATTCTTTTGGAATATTTGCAAGGGGAATTTTAATCTTTAAGATTAATATGTTAGGAGATGAGAGCATGAAAACGGGTGTCGAGCTACTTGGCGACACTGTCCGCGCCGCAAGAATAAAAAAGGGCTATACCCAGGAGACATTTTCTGAAATGCTGAACATCACCCCTGTCCACCTGGCAAACATTGAAGGATCCCGGAGGAAGCCCTCTGTTCCCCTTCTCTTTCAGATGATGAAACTTTTGGACTTCTCTGTGGATGCCCTAGTTTTTCAACCCGAGGAAAAAAAGCACATACTGCATCTGGATGGCCTGAGTGACCGGGAGATTGAGTCCCTTTCCCGCCTAGTAGATGCCATGAAAGAGTAAACACACCTCAAATCTGTCAGAAGACAGCTTGTGGTGTGTTTTTCCTTCCCATAAACAACGGGCCAGCGCCGTATAACCCGGCGGTGGCCCGTTTGTTGTTATTATGTTGTTATTCCACCAGACTCTGGACAGCACCCTGGCGGCAATCCAGGGAGACCTTCATGCCGTCCCGGAGGTGTTTGGTCGCCCCGATGGCACCCACGATTACGGGCTTCTCCAGGCTCAGGCCTACCACAGCAGCGTGGCTGCCCAGGCCGTTCTCCTCAGTTACGATTCCGGCAGCCTCCCGCATATAGGGGAGCATCTCGTTGTTGGTATACGGCAGCACCAGGATCATACCGGGGCTGAACTTGCTCTTTATGTCAGCCAGATTCCGGCAGACACAGAGGATGCCCTTGGTACCGCGCTCTCCCACGCCTGCACCGGTGATTAGGCTGTTGCCCACCAGGTGAACCTTCATCATGTTGGTGGTACCGGCAATGCCCGCAGGCACACCGGCGGTGACCACCACCAGGTCCCCGTCCTGGATGAGTCCGGCCTTCTTGGCCTCCCGGACGGAGCCCTCAATCATCTCATCGGTGGATGTCACATACTCCATGATGATGGGCGTGACGCCCCAGGTGAGTGCCAACTGGCGGCGGACATTCTCATCCATTACGCAGGCGATAATAGGCGTATCAGGCCGGAACCGGCTGATGAGGCGGGGGGTGGCGCCCGAGGCCGTTACGGTGATGATAGCGCTGGCGTTGGTATCCACGGCGGTGGTACAGGCAGCGTGGGCGGTAGCCCCGCCGATGCCCAGGCGGATGGATGCCGTCATCTCCTTCATGCGGCCGAAGTAGTTGATATCCTTCTCCGTCCGCTCGGCAATGGCCGCCATGGTCTGCAGGGCCTCCACAGGGTATTTACCGGCGGCGGTCTCCCCGGAGAGCATCACAGCGGATGCCCCGTCATACACGGCGTTGGCCACGTCGGTGATCTCAGCCCGGGTGGGTCGGGGGTTGGCGGTCATACTGTCCAGCATCTGGGTTGCAGTGATGACGTGCTTGCCCATGCTGAGGGCCCGGGAGATGAGATTCTTCTGAATGACAGGAATCTCGGTGAAGTCGATCTCCACGCCCATGTCGCCGCGGGCGATCATGATGCCGTCGGCTACTGCCAGGATCTCGTCCACATTGTCCACGCCCTCCTGGTTCTCCAGCTTGGCGATGATGCGCATATTGGATCCATATTCATCCAGCAAGCGCCGGATCTCCAACACATCCTGGGAGGATCGGCAGAAGGAAGCCGCCACAAAGTCGAAGCCCTCCTGGATACCGAAGATGATGTCCTCCCGGTCCTGCTTGCTCATGTATGGCATGGACAGGTGCACCCCGGGGATGTTGACCCCCTTTCGGTCCTTGATGGGGCCGCCGTTTTCCACACGGCAGACAATGTCGGTGTCAGTCAGTTCCTCCACGGTCATGCGGATGAGGCCATCGTCCAACATGATTGTGGTGCCCACCTCCACGTCCTGGGGCAGGTTCCGGTAGCTGATGCTGCAGATTTCCTTCGTGCCCTCAATCTCCCGGGTTGTGAGTGTGAAGAGCTGACCGGCCTCAAGCACTTCCCTGCCGGCGGCAAAGGTCTTCAGGCGGATCTCAGGGCCCTTGGTGTCCAACAGTGCCCCCACAGGGATATCCAGCTTCTTCCGAATCTCCTTCAGGGTATCCAAGCGGACCTTATGGTCCGGGTGGGTACCGTGGGAGAAATTAAAACGGGCCACATTCATACCGTTTCGAATCAGCGCCTCCACTATTTCCGGGCTGTCAGACGCAGGGCCCAGTGTGCAGATGATTTTTGTCTTTCTCATGGGATATTCCTCCATGTTGTGCCATTGTGTCAGGCACAGTATAGTTTTCGACTCTTTTATGTTTGATACTCAAAGCTGATTAAAAATAGACATTTTTAATCAGCGCTTTTGAAGCATCCAAGACTGCGCAAAGCGCGGTTGAGCTTCAAAAGGCGTCTCATACGAAATCGACGCCTCTGCGGGGGCTATTAAAACAAGCCA
>JABUSR010000255.1 GCA_021442645.1 Ruminiclostridium sp. | reverse complement strand
TATAGACTATAGTCTATACTGTGTTGCCAATATTTTTCACTATTTCATTTATTTTCAACGATTTTATACCATACGTTTTTTAGGGGAATCTATTGGATAGAAACTGCTTAAGAAATTAGGAAGAACCTGGGCGGCGTATTGGTGGAGGGAATATTCTCCGCCCCGCAGGCACCAGTCGTACATAAGTGCCCGCTCGCACAGGGTATAGAGCTTCACCATCTCATTGACGCTCTGTCTGTCAGAGAGTTCCCCTGTCTCCTGGCCCCGGGCAATAATCTTCCGAAGGAGCCGATAATAGGTCCGCTTCTGGTTCAGCAGATGCCGCTCCCCGCTTGTCACCAGTTGGGTGGAGAGGAGACGGGCCAACAGTTCCATGGACACACTGTTTTCAATCATGCGGAAAAGCTCGGTGTTAAGAAACAGCAGCTTTTCCATGGCAGGCATAGCCGGGTCCATAGTCTCCTGAAGGGCCTCATATTTCTCATCGAAGAGGTCGCTGAGGGTAGAGAGCAGTGCGTCCTTTCCGTCAAAATAGTGGTAGAAGGACCCTTTGGATGTCTGGGATGTCTCAATAATCTCCTCCACCGTAGTCTCCTCATAGCCCTGCTCGTAAAAGAGCTGCCAAGCCGCAGAGACGATTTTTCCGCGGGTGTTCCGGGGGTTTTTCTTGGCCATACAGCAGGCCTCCTTTCCCGAGTCTCTCAGGCGAAATACTCCTCAATCTGCTTCCGATTAGCGGTAACTGAGCCCTGGATCATGGTGGGCTGCCCGCCCCCTTTGCCGCCCAGAGCCTGGTGGATTTCCTTAGACAGGGCGCGCAGATCTACAGTCTTACTGCCCATTACATGGCGATACTGGCCATCCTTCCCAGCAAAGACTGCGCAGATGCCACCGCACCGCTCCACCCCGGCATTCACCAGGGTCCGCATGCTTTGACTGTCCAGATCATCCTCAAAGAGGACCAGGTTGCCGGTGGTCTCTGGGAGGGATTTGCACTTTTCGGCAGCCAGGGCAGCCTTGGCCTCCTTCAGTGCCAGGTAGGTCGCCTCCAGTTCAGCCTTCATCCGGGCCACACCCTGGGCGGTCTCGTGCTGCTTCACCGACAGGGCAGCGGAGATAGCCGCCGTGTTTTCCTGCTTGGTGCAGTAGTCCTTCCATGCTTGCTCTCCGGCTACCATCCAAATACGGACACCGCCCCGGTGGCGCATATTGGCCAGGAGCTTTACCATGCCGATCTCCCCGGTAAAGTTCACATGTGGGGCACAGCAGGCGCAGACATCACAGTCGGGAATGGTAACGATCCGCACATTCTCCGTGAGTTCCAGTTTGCTCCGGTAATCCAGTTCCTGCAGGACCTCCGGTGCAGGGTAGGCAGCGGTGACCGGCCGGTTACTCCAAATGATCCGGTTTGCATGCTCCTCAATGGTGTCAATCTGTGCCTGGGTCAGTTCCCTGTCAAAGTCCAGGATGACCTCTGTCTCCCCCATGTGGAAGCCGACATTGGTGCAGCCGTAGAGTCGATGGGCCAGCCCGGAGACTACATGCTCGCCAGAGTGGCACTGCATCCGTCGAAAGCGCAGGTCCCAGTCCAGAGTCCCAATGACCACAGCTCTTTCCTCCAGCGGGGCGTCTGTCGTGTGGAGGATGCCCTCGGGCATCTCCTGTACGTCCAGGACCCTGGCCCCGTCCAGGGTCCCCTGGTCGGCTAACTGCCCGCCCCCTTCAGGAAAAAAGGCTGTTTGGTCCAGGAGCACAGCCCAACGGCCCTCCCCAACGGATGTGCAGGACAGGACCTGGGCGTTAAATACGGACAGATGGCTGTCCAAATCATAGAGTTTCTTTGTCATGGTATCGAGTCCCCTTTTACAGTCGTTTCTTTTTTCTATGCAGTAGGAAGGGGCATCTACCCCCAGTGATATAGCGAGCAAAACCTTGGGGATATCCCCCATTGTCCACTGCTATAGTAATATACGGCAGCGGATTATGCAAGTCCGGCTCCAATTATTTCTCAAGGCAGAAAACAGGACACGGCGGGGCCTTCTCCCGCCGTGTCCTCTTGGTCATTTACATAAGCCGACAACCCCGGTCTCTCAGTCCCAGGTACAGACATAGGCCCAGACGATCTCATCGTCCTGAGTCACCGTCTGCACAGCGGCACTCTCCATAATGGACTCTCCGTTGAGTGTATAGGTCCATCCAGATACATCCCCAGCGTCTCCGTTGGACAGATCTCCGATCCGTTCCACAAAGGCGGGGGTCCCGGATGTTACCACTGGTATCCCTGCGACCTCATCGGCAGCCCACTGAAGGACCTGCAAGACAGGGGTCCCGTCAGGGACGGTCATTTCTGTCTCCCGGAGGATCCACCCGTCCTCCGGCAGAAGATCCAGGATATCCTGCTCTACCATGTCTGTGTTTCCCCACACAGCTTGGCAGGAGATGGCAATCGTACAGGTAACGGTCTCGACCTCAGGAGAGGCGCCTGTCTCTGTATCCTCGCCGGTGATGGCCGACTTGATACTCCCCCAGAAGGGCTCAATCAGCAGGGCCGCCAGGATCACCAGGGCAATGACCAAGTTTCTCACCCGTTTTTTATTCATTCTTCCGTCCCCTCCAGTTTTCCCACGGCAGCTCGGGCTGCAGCCTGTTCGGCCTCCTTCTTGCTCCTCCCCTCGCCGGTGCCAACGGTCTGACCGTTCAGACGCACCTCCATAGAAAAGGTCTTTGCATGGTCCGGGCCGCTCTCCCCTACCAGACGATAGGACAGAACCTGCCCGCTCTCCCGCTGGACCAGCTCCTGCAGCGCAGTCTTATAGTCCCTGCCGTTGGCGATTCGTTCCCCCTCCTGGTCCAGGATCAGTCTGTGGATGAGCTTACGGGCCTGGCCAATACCCCCGTCCAAATAGACGGCGGCCAGCATGGCCTCCACTGCGTCGGCCTGAATGGAGGGCCGACGGCGGCCGCCACCGCTATCTTCCCCCCGTCCCAACTTCAGATAGCTGCCCAGGTCCAGGGATTGGGCGACCTCCACCAGGCTGCTCTCGCAGACCAGAGCCGCCCTGATGCGGGTCAGATCTCCCTCCGGCAGGTCGGGCCGGTTGCGGTACAGGTGATCGGCCACCACCAGGCCTAGGATAGAATCCCCTAGGAATTCCAGCCTCTCATTGCTGGGCATCCCTTTAGCCCGGTGCTCATTGGCATAGGAACTGTGCGTCAGGGCGTTTTCCAGCAGGGTCCGGTCCCGGAAGGTATAACCGATTTTCTCCTCCAGTGTCTTCATGTGTCTGACACTCCTTTTTATACACTCCACAACGCAACCCCCGGCCGGAAAGGACGGGGGTTGTCAGAAGTATTTTCATTACATATCAAGCTTATTGGAAAGGTAGTTTACCAGGTCTTCCACGGTCTTAATCCCCTCGATGTCCGTATCGGGAATCTCCACGCCGAACTCGTCTTCCAGGCTCATGACAATCTCTACCACATCCAGAGAGTCCATTTCCAGGTCTTCCATGAAATCAGCCTGCAGGGTGATACGATCCACTGCCACACAGAGTTCTTCTGCAATAATTTTCTGAATCTTTTCAAAAATCATGACTAACGGCTCCTTTGGAATAACTGTATTCGCAAACATTACTATAGGGAGATTTTTCTTGTCTGTCAATAGGTATTTTGAAAATTCATACCTCCTCGGCTTTTCCGCCGGATATCCGCATGTGTTCTATGTTTGCAGTAATGTCCTGAATCAGGTCAGACTCTGCCATCTCCTTAGCCCTGCAGATGGCGTTATAAATAGCGTAACCGTTGGAAGACCCATGGGCCTTGATGACCGGTTTGGAGATACCCACCATGGCAGTACCGCCAATCTCGTTGGGGCTGAATTTCTTCTTAAATGTCCCTACCTGGTCCCGCACAGTCAGGTACCCCAGCTTACTGGAGAAACCGGACTTAAACATCCCTTTCAGAAAGTCGGCAAACATGAGCAGGCCGCCCT
>JABUSR010000107.1 GCA_021442645.1 Ruminiclostridium sp. | reverse complement strand
ATGGCCGCACTGGAAATGGGCAGGGTCAGGGCGATGCCCACGATGACGGACACCAGGATTCCCATAAAGAAGGGCTGCAGCTCGGTGGCCCACATGATGAGGTTACCCACCCAGGATGCCGCCTTGCCGATGGGGGGTGCCACCAGATAGGCCACACCGATGCCCACCAGAACGGTGACGATGGGGGTCACCAGGATGTCGATCTTCGTCTCCTTGGAGACGGCCTTGCCGCACTCTGCCGCGATAATGGCGATGACCAGCACGGCCAGCGGGCCGCCGGCGCCGCCCAGGGCGTTGGTGGCAAAGCCAACGGGGGCCAGGGAGAAGAGGACCAGGGGCGGGGCCTGGAGGGCGTAGCCGATGGCGATGGCCATGGCGGGGCCGACCATAGCCGAGGCGAGCCCGCCGATGGTGTAGGGGACGGCGGCGTCACCCGACCCGATGGTGACCACAATGGCCTTCAGGAAGCCGATGCCCAGCTGAGTGCCCAGGGTATTCAGGATCGTGCCGACCAGCAGGGTGCAGAACAGGCCCTGGGCCATAGCCCCCAGGGCGTCCACACCGTACCGCTTAGCAGAGAAGACGATGTTTTTCCTCTCCAGAAATTTTTTTACTCCTTGCATTTTCTGATATCCTTCCAATTTGATAACAAGTCTATAGCAAAATGGTCTTTGCGCCTGTCAAGACAGGTGCAAAGACCATTATAGTCGCGGGAGATGGGCTTGTCAATGCTTTTTTCTAAACTTTCAAAACGATTAATCCGCCGGAGAACGTGCGGTGGCCGAGACGGCGGGGACGCCGGGCGGTGAGCCGCTTGCAGCACTGGGTGCTCCCGGGCGGGGGACAGTGGCCGGGGCGGTGGATGCCTCAGCCACGGGGCAGGTCGGGCCGTCCGGCGGGACGGCTTCCGGGTGGCTCCTCAGCCCTGGGTGTAGAGGATCCCCAGGCGCTCCAGGTCCCGGCACACCCGCTGATAGGCCTCCTCACTGGGGCAGCGGAGGTTGTGCAGATGGAGTCCCCCGGTGAGGGAGGACAGAGTAGACGAATCCCTGGCCCGCTCCACAAACTGCTGCACGTCGTACCGGGAGGACAGGCTCAGCTGGCCGGTAATCTCGCCGTAGAGGCGGTGTTCCACCACCACGTCCAGCACGGTGCAGCCGTTGTCCACCATGGCCAGCAGCTCCTTCTCCAGTTCCTCCACCCCGGCGTGGATGCAGGCCACGGTGTGGATGAGGCCGGAGGTCTCCCCCAGCTTATAGCCCCGGGGGGTGGCGATAATATCCAGCCCGGCCGCCCGCAGGAGGGCAATGTCCCCCACGATAATCTGCCGGCTGACGGAAAACATCCCCGCCAGGGCAGTGGCGCTGATGGGCCGGTCCGCCGTGAGGGTCTGTTCTATGCGTTTTCTTCGGTCTTCTGCCTTCATGGGCTCTCCTCTTCGGTGGTCTGTGGCCTTACTTGTGGTTCTTCAGCAGGTTATACTTGATATCCCACAGCTTCCGGGACAGGTCCACATAGTAGTTGTGGGGGTTCTCAAAGCGCTTCACAGCGTCCCACATGGTGTCCATCTGCTCCTTGCAGTACTGCTGGATCTCCGGCAGGGAAGGCGTCTGATACACCAGCTCGCCGTCCAGGAAGACAGGTACCTGGAGGGGCTTGGCGGTAAAGTCCGTGATGGTCTTGTCCTTCCAGGTAACGTCGGGGTCGAAGATCGTCAGGCTGCCGTCGGGGTTCAGGTTATCCTCCAGGGTCTCGTCGTAGGTGCACATCCAATCGCCGATGGCCATGCCGTCCCTGTTGTCAAAGAGGCGGAAGACCTTCTTAAACTGAGGAATGGTAATCTTCGCCACGTTCTCGCTGAGCTTAATCTTGGGGATAACATTGCCCTCGTCATCCTCCACAGCCACCAGCTTGTACACGCCGCCGAAGACGGGCTCGCTGCGGGCGGTGATGAGCCGCTCGCCCACGCCGAAGGCATCGATCTGGGCGCCCTGGAGCAGCAGGTCCTGGATGACGTTCTCATCCAGAGAGTTGGACACGGTAATCTTGCACTCGGTCCAGCCGGCCTCGTCCAGCATACGGCGGGCCTCCTTGGTCAGGTAGGCCATATCGCCGGAGTCCAGGCGAATCCCGCACTTGGTGATGCCCCGGGGCTTGAGCACGTCGTTGAAGGCTCGGATGGCGTCGGGGATGCCGCTCTTCAGGGTATTGTAGGTATCCACCAGCAGGACGGCGTTTTCGGGGTAGACCTCGCAGTAGGTCCGGAAGGCCTCATACTGGGTGTCGAACATCTGGACCCAGGCGTGGGCCATGGTGCCGCCGGCGGGGACACCATAGAGCTGGTCGGAAATGGTACAGGCCGTCCCGTTGCAGCCGCCGATGAAGGCGGCCCGGGCCCCGTCGATGGCGCCGCTGGAGCCCTGGGCCCGGCGGGAGCCGAACTCCAGCACGGTGCGGCCCTTGGCGGCCCGGACGATGCGGTTGGCCTTGGTGGCGATTAGAGACTGGTGGTTGATGGTCAGCAGGAGGTAGGTCTCCAGCAGCTGGGTCTGGATGGCGGGGGCCCGGACCGTTAGGATGGGCTCGTGGGGAAAGACCGGGGTGCCTTCGGGAATGGCGTAAATGTCGCCGGTGAACTTGAAGTTCGCCAGATACTCCAGAAAGGCCTCGTCAAAAATCTTCCGGTCCCGCAGGTACTGGATGTCCTCGGGGTCGAAGTGGAGGTCCCGGATGTAGTCGATGACCTGCTCCAGACCGGCGGCGATGGCGTAGCCCCCCTTGTCGGGGACACTGCGGAAGTACAGATCGAAGTGGGTGATTCGATCCTTGTAGCCCGCCTTGAAATATCCGTTGCCCATGGTCAATTCATAGAAATCGCACAGCATGGTCATGTTCAGCTTGTTGCTTGTATTCATGGTTTTATCCTCTTGTTTTCTTCCAGCGGATCACGCCGCTATATAATGGGCGAGGCGTCTTCCAGCCGCTCTTCGCCGGGTTTCCTTACACGGGAGACATTATATGCCCAAACAGGTGACAAGTCAATAGAAAAACCATGCCCTTCCGGGCCGATTCGGGCCGGTCGTCTCCCCCCAAAAACAGGGAAATCCCCAGAAAACCCGGAGGAAATCCTGCGTTTTCCTCTGATTCTACCGGTTTTTAGCAGGATTTCCGTCACGCGCTGTCTCTCCCCGGGCAACAAAAAAACGCCCCTGCAGGGGCGCAAACACAGGCCGGACATAAGATAACCCTTGACCGGCGGATGCCTCCGTTCCGATCAAGGGTTACCGAGCACTCTTATTATCTAACATCATTTTAACCTCTCTTTCTACGGATTCCACAGAATCAACGTACGTACTTTCTTTGCATCGGGTGCCAACACTTCTTACCATCTATATAATCCTCTAAGTGAGGTAGCTTTTATGCTGCACGAGCTGCCGAAAAACGATGCGTTTTCTTTTGTGTAACGTCTGTGGGTTTATCTGTACATTGGACTCACCCTTTCTGTTTCTGTCTGTATCTTAGCACAAAAGAGCCCCCGGAACAAGCCGCAAAACTGTTCAAAATACACGGCCAATTTTCATGCAAAAGGGAGATTCCAGGCAAAATGCCCAGAATTCTATTGACCCCGCTCCCCTTATACGATATACTGAATATGTTGGGCCGGTCGCAAGACCGGCCCTTTTTGTCTCTGTCTACCGGGAGAGGCTCCCGCTCACCCTGCCGTGGGGGTACCGGTGAAGATCATCTTGGCGGCCAGCTTATCGCTCCCCCCGTTGAAGACCTCCACATCCACAATGATGAGCTGCCTCCCCTTTTTGATGACCCGGGCCACGGCCAGGACCTTGTCCGCTGTGACGGGCCGCAGGAGGTTAATCTTATACTCCACGCCGAGGACGGAGTGCCCCTCCGGCAGGACGGTCAGAGCCGCATAGCTGGCCGCCGCCTCACAGATGGCCCCGGTGGCCCCGCCGTGGAGCAGCCCCGTCTGCTGGAGCAGCTCCGGCCGCTTCCGGCAGGAGATGACCACCCGCCCCTCTTCGGCCTCCTCCACCTGCAGGCCCAGCAGAC
>JABUSR010000141.1 GCA_021442645.1 Ruminiclostridium sp. | reverse complement strand
AGCTCGTCCACGGCCTTCCCGGCAGGAAAGGCCAGCCCCAGCTTTTTCCCTGTGCGGTCGATGAGCTGGCCGGCTGAAATATCCGTGGTGCCCCCGATGCACTCTGCTTTTACCGTCACCCCGTCGGGCACCACATGGAGGAGCTCCGTGGTGCCGCCGGACAGATGCCACACCAGATGGGGTCTGTCCAGCAGGTCCATGCGCCCGGCAGACCAGGCCGCCGCCGCAATATGCCCCTGCTGATGGGAGCAGGCGTAGAAGGGCCGCTCCATGGCCTCGGCCATGGTCCTGGCCTGGGATTCACCGGCCAGGAAACAGGGCATATAGGAGCCCTCCACCTCCCGGGGGCGGGTGCTGGCTCCCAGGGCATCCGGCACTGCGGGCAGGCCGGTCTCCTTCAGGCGGGCCATGATCTCCGGCATCCGCTTTACATGCTGGAACAGCGCATCGCTCTGGCGGAGTCCCAGGGCCCCCTCAGGAACCTCCAGGAGTTTGCCCGCATTATCCCCCCGGGTCCCGTCAAACCAGGCCGCCGAGGTGGTGTAGTTACTGGTGTCCAGCCCTAATGCGACGGCCACGCTCAGGCCTCCTCCGGCGCGGCTTCTGCCTTGGCACCGGTTTCCCCCGGGAATTCCGCCCGGACAAAGGCGCCCAGGATTCCGTTGACAAAGGAGACCACTTTTTCGTCCTCGTATTTTTTGGTAATCTCCACAGCCTCGTTGATGGCAGCGGCCTTGGGGATAGCAGGCATATACAGGATCTCATACATGGCCACACGCATGATGGCAGCGGCGGTGCGTGGAATCCGTTCAAATGTCCAGTTCTTGGAATGCTGGCCTATATACTGGTCCAGCTCCGGGCCGTGGACGGCCACGCCCCGGACCAGTTCCTGAATATATTGCAACTGCTTCTCGTTGGGGTATTCCCGGTACAGCTCGTTTTCCTCTCCCCAGCGGAGAAAGATCTCCCGGTCCAGCCTCTCTTCCAGAAACTCATCGGGAGACTGATGGGAAAAGCCCAAAGAATAGGAGCAGTGAATCGCGATTTCTCTTGCGGTTGATCTGGTCATGTTCGTTCCTCCAAATGCGGAATATGCAAACCTCATTGTATATTCCTATTATACAATCGAATATACAAAAAAGGAAGTCCTATCCGCCTCTTTTTCCCGGAAGTTTTTCTCATCTCTTCCAAAAGGACCCGAGGCCCTGTCCGAAGAACTCCGGGCCTCTCTTCGGCACAAGAAAGGGCCCGCAGTGTTTTCACTGCGGGCCCCGGTTTGGTTCCGTCGAATTACTCCTCAGGCTTGTCAAAGAGTACACCGCCCACGCGGACATTGACGGCGGCCACATGCATACCGCTGGTCGCTTCCACGTTGGTAATGATGGCCTCCTGGACCTTCTTTGCCACATCGAGGATGATGCTGCCGTACTTAATCTGAATGGCTACATCAATGGTGATGTTGTCAGACTCCCAAAGAATGGTAATCCCCTTGGACAGCTTCTTCCGCCCCAGAATCTGCTCGCCGACGGTTCCGCCGGCCAGACCGGAAACCCCTTCCACATCCAGGGCTGCCGCACCGGCAATCATCTCCAGAACTTCTTCGGAGATGTAGACGTCGCCGTGTTCCTCTTTGCGGGAATAGTATTCTCTGCTTTCGCTCATAGTAATATCCTCCGTTGCTGTAAGGATTGGGTTGGCATTGTTAACTGTTTTATTATAACACAGGGGACCAAAAGGGGCAAGTCCTATTTAACCCTGGCGCTTCTGAGCGGACAGAAGGGTGTTCTTCATCAGCATGGCGCGGGTCATGGGGCCCACACCGCCGGGGACGGGCGTGATGGCAGAGGCAACGTCCTTGGCCTTGGCATAGTCCACGTCTCCGCAGAGCTTGCCCTCGTCGTTGTGGTTCATGGCCACATCGATGACCACGGCACCGGGCTTGATCATATCCGCGGTGATGATGTTGACCTTACCCACCGCTGCCACCAGGATATCCGCCGTGCGGCAGACCTCACCCAGGTTGGGGGTACGGGAGTGGCAGATGGTCACGGTACCGTGGCGCTGCAGCAGCAGGATGGACTGGGGCTTGCCCACGATGTTGGATCGTCCCACCACCACACAGTGCTTGCCCTTGGGGTCGATGCCGTACTCGTCCAGAATCTGCATGACGCCGTAGGGGGTACAGGGCAGGAAGCCGTCCTTACCGATGAGCAGGGCGCCCATGTTCATGGGGTGGAAGCCGTCCACGTCCTTCTCCGGGTCGATGGCCATGAGGACTGCCTCCTCATTGATGCCGTCGGGCAGGGGCAGCTGGCACAGGATGCCGTCGATGTCGGCGCGGCCGTTCAGGGTCTGGATCAGGTCGATGAGTTCTGCCTCGGTGGTCTCCTCGGGCAGGGCAAACTCCTCACTCAGGAAGCCGCACTCCTCGCAGTCTCTGCGCTTGCTGTTCACATACACACGGCTGGCGGGGTTGTTGCCCACGATGATAACAGCCAGACCGGGCACTCTCTCCAAAGATGCCGCTTCCTTCTTGACTTCTTCCTTCACCTTCTTGGCCAGGGCCTTGCCGTCTAAAATAGTTGCCATAGTTTACAGTCTCCTCTCATACTTTCTTTTTATTAACATACAGATCTCTCCGATCCGGTTTTTGTCTGAGTTTCCACAGAATAATCACCACTGCGATGGCACAGCTTACAAAACCGACCATCTGGGAGGTGCGGATCCCCGTACCGAAAAAGTATAGGCTGTCCGTGCGAAGGCTCTCGATGATGCCCCGCCCAAAGCCGTACCAGGCCACATAGAGCAGGAACAGCATCCCGTCGAATTTCCGCAGGCCCTTGTACAGGACGAAAAGCAGCAGGCAGAGACCCAAAAGATTCCACAGGGACTCATATAGGAAGGTGGGGTGGACCTCCATATAGCGTGTTACGCCCCCCACGACATCTTCGATGCCCATGCGCCAGGGCAAGGTGGTCTCCCTGCCGTAGGCCTCCACGTTGAAGAAGTTTCCCCACCGGCCGGCCATCTGCCCGATGAGCAGGCCGAAGGCAAACCCGTCGATCAGCACGGGAAAGGGAATCTTCTTATACCGGGCCACCACCCAGGCCGTCAGGACTCCAAAGATAATGCCGCCATAGATGGCCAGGCCGCCGTTGTGGACATTGAGGCAGGCCTTCAGGTTCAGGCCGCCGTCGGCATTCAGATAGAGGGACGGGTTAAACACGATGTAGTAAATCCGGGCACCCACGATGCCGATGGGGCCGGCAAAGAGCAGGGTGTCCAGGATATCATCGGCGCGCAGGCCGAACTTAGGGGCTTGGAGGCAGCAGAAGGCGCCGCCCAACACAAAGCCCAGGCCGATGATGATTCCGTACCAGTAGATATCAAAGCTGCCTATGGAAATGGCCACCCGGTTCAGGTGAAAGGTGAGGCCCAGGCCCGGAAATGTAACCGTGCTCACGTCGTCTCCTCCTCGGGGCGGATGACCACCAGGGCGGTCTGTTCCGGCCGGAACCAGGTGCGGACAAAGGCCTCGGCGTCCTCCCGGCGCATGCTGTCAAACACCTCCGGGAAGGTCCAGGGATCCTGCCCCTCAAAGCAGCCCTGGGCCTGCTCCACACAGAGATTTTCAAAGGAGTTCAGCGACCGGACGATACTGCCGTAGGCGGCCTTTTTCAGGCGGTTGAACAGGCCGTCGTCCAGTCCTTCCTCTGCCACACGGGCCGCCTCTGCCAGGATGGCCTCCCGGACGGCCTCCGGAGACT
This sequence comes from Ruminiclostridium sp., assembly GCA_021442645.1. Classification (GTDB taxonomy): domain Bacteria; phylum Bacillota; class Clostridia; order Oscillospirales; family Oscillospiraceae; genus Evtepia. The sequence continues at coordinate 304 of JABUSR010000141.1, read as the reverse complement.
TGCTCTCTCCGCCTGCCACCAGGAAGGCGCAGCCGGGGTAATCCATCAACCCACAGTAGAAGCCCCCGTTGATGAGGCCCTGGGTGTACAGCTTATTGTACAGGGGGGCAGAGCTCCCCATAAGGGCCTCGCACACCAGGTCGCCTAGGAGTTTCTGCCGGAACCGGTCAGGGCCGGCCTTTTCCGGCTGGAGCTTGATCCCCACCTGGAAGAGCGGGGCCGACACAGCCATGACCTTGCTGCTCTCCCGCCGGAAGACTTCCCGGGGTTCGTCCTCTCCCCGGTCCCGAAGGATGGGGGGCTT
>JABUSR010000044.1 GCA_021442645.1 Ruminiclostridium sp. | reverse complement strand
ATCTACCGCAAGGTCATGGGCGCCACCGCCCTGGGGCGGTTCTTCTACCGCATCATCCACCGGATTAAGGAGGCGGTCAAGGCGACCCTGCTGCCCTGCACCATGTTTGAGAGCATGGGCTTCCAGTACATGGGGCCGGTAGACGGCCACGATGTGAAGGCCCTGACCCGGCAGCTGCGCTATGCCTCCCGGGTGGGCAGCCCGGTCCTCCTCCACGTAAAGACTGTGAAGGGGAAGGGCTACGGCCCGGCGGAGAGGAACCCCGATGCCTTCCACGGCACAGGCCCCTTCCATAAGGAGGACGGCAGCCCCATGAACCCCGGGAAGGCGGAGACCTTCTCCGACCGCTTCGGGCGGGAACTGTCCGCCCTGGCCCGGGAGGATTCCCGCATCTGCGCCCTAACGGCGGCCATGACCTCCGGCACCGGGCTCTCCGGCTTTGCCGAGGAATTCCCGGACCGATTCTTTGATGTGGGCATCGCCGAGGAGCACGCCGTCTCCATGGTGGCCGGTATGGCCAAGCAGGGGCTCCTGCCGGTGTTTGCAGTCTACTCCACCTTCTTCCAGCGCAGCTACGACATGCTCATCCACGACATTGCCATTGACAGGCTCCACGGGGTGTTCTGCGTGGACCGGGCAGGTCTGGTGGGCGACGACGGCGAGACCCACCACGGCCTCTTTGACCTGGGCTTCCTGAAAACGGTCCCGGGGATTACCGTACTGAGTCCCGCCAGCCTGGACGAGCTGTCGTCCATGCTGAAGCACGCCGTATACGAGTGCACCGGCCCGGTGGCCATCCGCTACCCCAGAGGCGGGGAGAGTGGCTACAGCGAGGACCGTAGCGGGGAACCCGCCTGCGTCCTGCGGCAGGGGAGTGACATGACACTGGTGACCTTCGGGTCCCTGACGGGCATCGTACTGGAGGCGGCAGAAAAGCTGGCCGCCCACGGCGTCTCTGCGGAGGTCGTGAAACTCAACCGGATTGTCCCCCTGCCCGGAGAGGCCCTGTTGGCCTCCCTGCGGAAGACCGGCCGCCTGCTGGTGGCCCAGGAGTGCGTCACCATGGGCGGGCCCGGCGAGGATATCCTGGCGGCAGCAGCCCATGCCGGCGTTGCTCTCAAGAGGGTGGCGATTTGCTCCTGCGGCGAGGATTTCATTCCCCACGGGACCGTCTCCCAGCTCCGGACCCTGTGCGGGCTGGATGCAGATTCTATTTATCAAAAAGCCATGGAGGTCATGCACGATGGCAACTAAAAAACGGCTGGATGTCCTGCTGACAGAGCGGGGGATGGCGGAGAGCCGACAAAAAGCCCAGGCCATCATTATGGCCGGCCAGGTCTTCTGGGAGGGGAAACGGATGGATAAGTCCGGGGCCACCGTCCCGGAGGATGCCCAGCTGGAGATCCGCGGGCAGACCCTGAAATACGTCAGCCGCGGCGGTTTGAAGCTGGAAAAAGCCATGGAGACCTTTGACCTGCCCTCTCTGGAGGGGGCCATAGCCATTGATGCCGGGGCCTCCACCGGTGGCTTTACCGATTGCATGCTCCAGAACGGTGCCGCCAAGGTCTACGCTGTGGATGTGGGCTACGGCCAACTGGCCTGGAGCCTCCGCAACGACCCCCGGGTGGTGTGCATGGAGCGCACCAATGTGCGCTACCTGACCCAAGAGACCATTCCGGAGTCCCTAGATTTCGGCAGTGTGGATGTGTCTTTCATCTCCCTGCGGCTGATTCTCCCGGCTCTGCGCCCCCTCATGAAGGAGAGCGGCCAGCTGGTCTGCCTCATCAAGCCCCAGTTTGAGGCCGGCAAGGAAAAGGTGGGGAAGAAGGGGGTCGTCCGGGACAGAAAGGTCCACCTGGAGGTCCTGGAGCAGTTCCTGCGCCATGCCGACGAGTGCGGTTTTTATGTAAAAGACATTACCTTTTCGCCCATCCGCGGGCCGGAGGGCAATATCGAGTATCTGGGACAGCTCACCGTGGCGGAGCAGCCCCCCTACGGGGGAGACCTGGCCGCCCTGGTGGAGGAGTCCCACAGCCGACTGGAGGGAACATCACATTGAAGATTATTCTCTGCCCCAATCCCTTCCGGGATAAAGGCCTGAAGGCGGCCAGAAGCGTTGAGAACCTCCTGCGGGAGGCCGGGGTGCAGACGGAGTACTGTTTTCCCTTCCCGGTGGATAAGTCCATCCTCGGGGATCTGGCCTCTGTCATCCAGATCAAAGACATTAAGACGGAGCTGCCGGATGCGGATTTCCTTATCTGCTTCGGCGGTGACGGCACCATCCTCCATGCGGCCAAGGATGCCAGCAGCTTTGGTGTCCCCATCATCGGGGTCAACATGGGCAGCGTGGGCTTTATGGCGGAGCTGGAGCAGAGCGAACTGCAGCAGCTGAACCGCCTCATCACCGGGGAATATACCCTGGAAAACCGCATGATGCTGGATGTAAAGGTCGTCCGGGACGGCAGGGTCCTCTTCCGCAGCTCGGCCCTCAATGACGCCGTGGTGGCAAAGGGCGCCGTGGCTAGGGTCATCGACCTGCAGGTCTACAGTGACAAGGTGCTGGTGTCCAACATCTTCGGCGACGGGGTGATTCTGGCGACACCCACCGGCTCCACCGCCTATTCTCTCTCGGCGGGCGGCCCCATCGTGGAGCCTGCGGCGGAGAATATCATTATGACCCCTATCAGCGCCCATACCATCCAGGCCAAGTCCATGGTGCTGGACAAGAGCCGTGCTGTCGATGTGACGGTACCGAAGCACAGCCGGAAGGTAGCCTACCTGTCTGTGGACGGAGGCAAGGCCTTTAAGCTGTTCTCGGGCGATGTCGTGCAGATCTGCCGGTCTCGCCGGTCCCTGTGCCTGGTGAAGCTGCTGGAAAAGAGCTTCTATGAGCTTGTCAACCACAAACTGGAAAGGAGAGATCCCCTATGAAGGCACGAAGACAGGCGGAGATTCTGGCCATTATCCAGGAACACAACATAGAGACCCAGGACCAACTGCTGGAAAAGTTGCGGGAAAGGGGCATGCAGTCAACCCAGGCCACCATCTCCCGTGACATTAAGGAGCTCCACCTGGTGAAGGAGCTCACCGGCCAGAGCACCTATAAGTATGCCGTCAGCGAGCGGAAGACCTCCCTGAATGTGGCAGGCCGACTGAACAACATTTTTAAGGAGTGCGTGACCTCCTTTGACTATGCGCAGAATATCGTGGTCCTGAAGACCATGCCCGGCCTGGCGTCTGCGGCCTGCTCTGCCATCGACGCCATGCACCTGCCCAGCATGGTGGGCAGCCTGGCGGGTGACGACACGGCGATCCTCATCATGCGCACCACCCAGAACGCCGAGGAGCTCTGCCAGGAAATCGTGAAGATGCTGGACAAAAAATGATGGGAGGGAGGCACCGTGCTTTCTCTGCTCCATATTGAAAATATCGCTCTGATTGACCGGGCCGACCTCACCTTCGGCCCGGGCTTCAACGTGCTCACCGGCGAGACCGGCGCGGGCAAATCCATCATCATCGACGCCATCAGCGCAGTGATGGGGGAGCGCACCAGCCGGGACCTTATCCGCACCGGGGAGAAGTCTGCCCTGGTGACAGCCATTTTCCGGGACCTGCCGGCCCTCCCCTGGTTTGAGGAGAACGGGATCTACCCCGATGAAAACGGGGAGCTTCTGGTCTCCCGCAGGATCCAGGGGGACGGGAAGAACACCTGCCGGGTGTCCGGCAACCCCTGCACAGTGGTCCAGCTGAAGGCCTTGGGAAGCCAGCTCATCAACATCCACGGCCAGCACGACGGCCAGCAGCTGCTGGACGAGACCTGCCACCTGGGCTACCTGGACCGGTTCGGCCGACTGGAGGAGGCGGTGGCGGCCTACCGCACCGAGTATGAGGCCCTGGCTGCCCTCCGCCGGGAGATTGCAGCCCTGCAGATGGACGAGGCCGAGAAGGCCCGCCGGGTGGATACTCTCCAGTATCAGATTGCCGAGCTGGAGCGGGCCGACCTGCGCCTGGGGGAAGAGGAGGAGCTGGAGGAGAGGAAGAAGCTCCTCCGCAGTGCCGACCGCCTTATGGCGGCGGTGGAGAACGCTTATGGCGCAGT
>JABUSR010000150.1 GCA_021442645.1 Ruminiclostridium sp. | reverse complement strand
GTAGGCTCGTCAAAACAGAGGATATCCGGCTTCATAGCCAGAGCCCGTGCGATGGCCACCCGCTGCTTCTGCCCGCCGGAAAGCTGATGGGGATAGTTGCCCATGCGGTCACTAAGGCCCATCATGCCCAGGATCTGCTCCCCTTCCTTTCGGATGTCCTCTACCTTCTCGCCGGTCTTTTCGCTCTTGGCCATGAGTTCCCGGGCCAGGGTGACGTTTTCCAGCGCAGTGTACTGGGGGAAAAGGTTAAAATCCTGGAACACCAGGCCGAAGTGGAGCCGCTTCCGGCGAATCTCACTCTCTTTCCTGGTGGCCGGGTCGGCTGAATCAAAGAGAATTTCGTCCTTCACAGCAATGGTGCCGGTATCAGGTGTCTCCAGGAAGTTCAGGCAGCGCAGGAGGGTAGTCTTGCCGCTGCCCGAGGAACCGATGATGGCCAAGACCTGCCCCTCCTCCAGGGAGAAACTGATATTTTCCAGCACCCGGGTGGATCCGAAATGCTTTTCAATGTTTTTGACTTCTAAGATCGCCATAGTACCGCGCCTCCTTACCGGAAGTACCCGAGCTTGCGCTCCAGGAAGTTGAAGAAGATGGTCAGGATGCCCACAAAGAGCAGGTAGAACACGCCGGTATAGAAGAAGGGCCATACCAGACCGCTGCTCTTCATAAAGGAGTAGCCTGTGAAGGTCAATTCATAAACGGCGATAATCCGGGCCAGGGAGGTATCTTTGACCAGCGTGATAATCTCATTGGACATAGGGGGCAGAATCCGCTTAATCATCTGGAGAAGCGTGATCTTAAAGAAAATCTGGCTGCGGGTCATACCCAGGACCTGCCCAGCCTCTCGCTGTCCCACCGGTACACCCTGGATACCGCCTCGGTAAATCACAGAGAAGTAGCAGGAGTAGTTCAGGGTAAACGCCACCACCGTGGCCATCATGCGCCCGGCCTCGCCGGACCAGATGTTGTGGCCCAGAATCCCCGGGATATACATAAAGCCGATGAGCTGCAGCATCAGGGGCGTACCGCGGACAATCCAGACCAGCGTGTTGCACAGCCAGCGGACCGGGGTGAATTTCGTCATGGTGCCGAAGGCCAGCACCAACCCCAGGGGCAGGGCAAAGAGCAAGGTCAGGAAAAAAATCTCCGTGGTGGTACACAACCCCTTGAGCAGGGTCAAGGTTACATTCCAAAGCATAAGAAAACCCCTCAAGTTCTGATTTCTGTGGGCGGGCGGCAACGGGCGGCACGGGGCAGCCCTCTATCCCCCGGATAAGAATCGCTGGACCGAACCCGAAAGAGGATCCGGTCCAGCGGTTTATTCCCTGTTAATCTCGATGTGGCGATTACTCGGCGGGAACAACGACCACCTGGGCGTTGTTGCAGTATGCCACGGTGCAGGTCATGGCGCCCAGGACCTCATTGGTCAGGGTCATGCCGTTCCAGACCACGTCGATGTTCTTGGAATCCAGCTCCATGATCTTGTTGTCCCAGTCGATCTCCACAAACTGGACCTGAACGCCCAGCTTCTCGGCGACCAGCTTGGCCATGTCGGCATCGAAGCCAATCCAGTTGCCGGTCTCATCCTTATAGTCCATGGGAGCGAAGTCGGTGATACCCACGATGAGGGTGCCCTTCTCCCGGATGTAAGCGATGTCGCTGTCTGCGTCCTCAGAGAAGATGAAGTCGCCCATGCCCTCGGTATCCTGCTCACACAGAGCTTCCTGAACACCATAGGTGGTGGCAATCTCCTGCAGCTCGCCGGTGCTGTAGGTATCGGCAAAAACATAGTTAATGAAGTCGGCCAGGTCAGAGCCCTGGCGGCAGCCTGCACCGTACTCCTCGGTGGTGAGCTTGTCGGTGTAAGTCAGGTTGGGATAGCTGGTGCCCTCGCCAATCATGGCGCCGGCCATGAGCAGGTCGATGATGGCAGCATCGGAGGTGCCGGAGGCAACTTCCATCAGAGCGTCAGCCTGGGATGCAACAGCGTTCACAGACCAGCCCTGCTCAGCAGCAGCAGCTTCGCCGGCACTGCCTGCTTCAACAGCATAGACCAGCTCGGTGGTCTCTTCGCCGCCTTCAGCCTCGTCGGAAGTGCCGCCGCAGCCAGCCAGCAGGGAGCAGCCCAGAGCGGCTGCCAGGAACAGCGCAAGATACTTCTTTTTCATTGTTTTAATCTCCTAATCCGAACATTTTGTTTGTTTAGCGCTCTATCGTAGTAAAGCAATAACATAATACCATAAGTAAATAGGATTGCAACCCCTTTTTGCAAAAATTTCTCAAAACATCTATTTTCGTCAAAACAACGAACGCGCCGCCCCTCTTATGCAGTCATAGAGGGGCGGCGCAAATGAATCCCGTATCAGTATCTGGTTTCCAGTGATGTCAAGAATGTGTCCCCGTCCTGTGCCAGCCTGGCCAGGGCCCCGGCGGCACCTGCAGCGCGGCTGTCCAGCAGCACGCGGCCGGCGCTCTTTTTCTTCCCGTAGTCCACAATCCCCTGATAGATCTGCTGGGCATTATCCCCGGCGGAGATTGTGTGCCCCGGTGACCAGCAGAGATAGCCGGCGTCCGCCAGTTCCTTGTCTCCGGAGAGTAGGAACCATGTCTCCTGCCGCAGGATCCTGGACAGCAGGTCCTCCCCTTTCCTCACACTCTCAAGGCGATCTTCCACCGTATTTCCCGAGGGAATCAGCCCCACCTTATGCCCCCGGCCGGCGGCCTGGCGGATCTGATCCGTCAAAGAGGCCAGAGAATCTACAGGGAAAAAGACCACAGCTGAGGCGTTTGCCCCGGCCAGCGCATTCAGGGTGGGCGTGATATCCGCACCCACATAGGCCCGCAGGCCCACATACAGGGAGAACTGAGGGGCCGGTTCCACCCCGGGGGTCGTCCCCGGATTCACGGGTTCTGTCGTGCCCGGACCACTGCCAGCCCCCTGATAGTAATAGTTGTTATACTGGCTCCGCATCATGGGCGCTGCAGAACTGATAAACAGACTGTCGTTGAGAATGGCGCTGCCATCCTTGATGCGCAGGAGGGGGCCGTAGTCCGTTGTATTGAGGGAACAGCTAAGGCCAAAATGTCTGCAGACGGTCTGGGCCGGCACATAGTAGTTCCCGCCCTGTCGGACCACCTTGCCGGGCACCGGTGTGTCGTCCAGTTCGGTTGTGACCGTCCCGTCTGTCATATCGAAAATCATCCACTTGCCGGAGAAGGTATAAAAATGCAGGCACTCTCCGTTGTTCTTGAAGGTATAGTATACGCCGAAGCTGATCCCCGTGACCCGATTGCTGAATGCAGCCGCAGGGACATACATGGTCCCGCCGGACTGAATCGGCATTAGTTGAGCAGACTGGGGCTCCAGCGTGTCGTTGAGCGCCAGGAATACCAGGCTACCAGCCGCCGAAGAGGGCACCGCCAGCAGAGACAGCGACAAAACAGCAGCGCAAAGTGCTGCCAGGAGTTTCTTTTTCATTGTCTCCCCTCCTTCCCGGATTTCCTCATCTGTTATGATTTTATCACGAATCTGACCGGTTTTCAATTGCAATTCTATTCCAACTCCTATATGATAGTAGCATCCAAGAGATTTTACATACAGGAGGAAGACCTTATGTTGTTTTTATGCTACCCTCGCTGCTCTACCTGCAAGAAGGCCCAAAAGTGGCTGGATGAAAACCAGGTGGCCTACACCTACCGGGATATCAAGGAGGATCACCCCACCCTGGAGGAGCTGAAGGCCTGGCACGCAGCCAGCGGGCTGCCCCTGAAGAAGTTTTTCAACACCAGCGGCCAACTCTACCGCTCCATGGAACTCTCCAAGAAGCTCCCCACCATGCCGGAGGAGGAGCAATTTGCCCTACTGGCCTCCGACGGGCTGCTGGTCAAACGTCCTCTGGCCGTCCTGGACGGGAAGGTCCTGGTGGGCTTCAAGGAAGCCGACTGGGCTAATGCCCTGAAGTAACCAGGAGGCCACGCCATGCGCATCCTGGTCAGCGCCTGCCTCCTGGGCGTGGGCTGCCGCTATGACGGCGCCGGCAACCAGATCCCCCAGCTGGCAGAGCTTCTGAAACAGCACACCTGTATCCCCGTCTGTCCGGAGGTCCTGGGCGGGCTGCCCACGCCCCGTCCCCCCGCCGAGCGAATCGGCAGCCGGGTTGTCAACCGGGAGGGGGAAGATGTCACTCC
>JABUSR010000289.1 GCA_021442645.1 Ruminiclostridium sp. | reverse complement strand
AAGGAGGAGCAGGAACAGTCCACAGGGGAGACGCCTTTCTTCTTGCAGAGGACAGTATTCTCGCCAAAGGGCTTGCCTTTCCGGCAGTATGCGCACTTCGGTTCGATCGTTTTGGAAAAAAGCTTGGAAAACTGCATGGGGAACCCTCCCGCAGCATGAACTTTGGCTTGCGGCTGCTTAAGGATATTATAGCGGCTTTCCCGGCGGTTTTCTACCCTTTTTTTTCGGAACAGAGAAAAAATCCGCCGGATAGCTGCCGGAGCATCGAAATGGAAGGCCTGCCGGGCTCCTTCCGTTTTTATTGTCTAAAATATCACATACGGTCCGCAGTGGCACAGGCAACTTGCATATAATCCTTGCATGTTTTGCGTCGTTCGGATATAATAGGAAAACACCACTGTGTGGAGGAACTCCCATGAAAAAGATTCTTGCCCTGCTATTTGCCGGCGTTTTGATGGCTTTTGCCGGGGGATGCGGCTCGACAGCCCAGGCGGATCCGGTTTCCAAGACCAACCTGATGCTGGACACCGTCATCACCCTTACTTTGTATGATGAATCCGACCCTGCGGTGCTGGACCTGGCCTTCGACGAAATCTCCCGCCTGGAAGACCTTCTCAGCGTGACAAAGGAGGGCAGCGACCTGGACCGGCTGTATAAGGCGGCCGGAACAGCGTGGGTGGAGATCGCACCGGAGACCCAGGAGGTCCTGCTGCTTGCCAAGGAGTATGCCGCCCTTTCTGATGGGTACTTTGATGTGACGGCCGGCCCCCTCATTGACCTCTGGGGAATCCACAACGGGGAAGGGCATTACCCATCCCAGGCGGAGCTGGATGCGGTTCTGCCTCTCATCAGCAGCGATGAATTGCTGGTGGAGAATGGGAAAGCCTATCTGGCCCGGGCGGGGATGAAGGCAAACCTGGGCGCCATTGCCAAGGGCTATATTGCGGACCGGGTAAAAGCGCTGATGGTTGAAAACGGCGTACAGCACGCCACCCTGGACCTGGGGCGCAATGTGCTCCTCATTGGCGGCAAGACAGCGGATACTGAATTCCGTGTGGGGGTCGCAGATCCTAATTCCCAGGAGGGGACGATGGTGGGAACCATCTCCGTTTCGGATAAGAGCATCGTGACCTCCGGCATTAACGAGAGATACTTTACCTATGAGGGGAAGGCCTACCACCATATTCTGGATCCCTTTACCGGCTTCCCGGCGGATAACGGCGTGGCGTCGGTGACCATCCTTTCCGATTCCTCTGCCCAGGGAGACGCACTCTCCACCACCTGCCTGCTGTTGGGGCAGGAGAGGGGCCTGGCGCTGATTGAGGGGACGGAGGGCGTGGAGGCCCTCTATATCATGACGGACGGAACCATGGTCCCGTCCTCCGGTTTTCCTACCGATGCTCTGGAGTCCTGAGCGACAGGAGGCATGGCTATGATAACAAAAGAATCCTTCTCTTATCCTTCCACCTGCGAGGGGACGGAGATTCACGCAGTCCGCTATCTCCCCCAAGGGGATATTCAGGGGATCCTGCAAATCGCCCACGGCATGGCGGAGTTTATCGAGCGCTATGAGCCCTTTGCCTGCTATCTGGCAGAACGGGGGATTCTGGTTACCGGCAACGACCATCTGGGCCACGGGGAATCCGTACAGTCCCCGGAGGACTATGGGTACTTTGCCCGATCCAAGGCCAATGCCGCGGTCCTCGAGGATTTGCATACGCTGACCGAGATCACCAGGGAGACTTACCCCGGCATTCCCTATGTGCTTATGGGGCACAGCATGGGCTCCTTCTATGTCAGGCAATTCCTCTGTGAATACGGCCGGGAACTGGATGGTGCCATCATCGTGGGGACGGGCAACCAGCCCGAGTATCTGGCCCGGGCCGGAAAGGTCGTGTGTGCGTCCCTCGCCCATGCAAAGGGCTGGCGGTACAGGAGCACCTTTGTGAACAAGATGGCCTTCGGCAAATATAACGAGAGGTTTGAACCCGCCAGAACACCCTTTGACTGGCTGACCCGAGATCCGGCGGTTGTAGACGCCTACGTGGCGGACGAGCGGACGGGGTTTCTGTTTACCCTTAACGGCTTTTACACTATGTTCACAGGAATCAGCCGCATGAACAGCAAGAGGAGGCTCTCCCAAATACCCAAGGATCTGCCGATTCTGTTCACATCAGGAGAGGATGACCCGGTGGGAGAGTTCACCAAGGGTGTCTTACGGGCCGTTGAGCTGTTCCGCAGCGTGGGGATGAATCGAGTCGAGGTAAAATTCTATCCCGGTGCCCGTCATGAAATTCTCAATGAAATTGACCGGGAGACGGTCTATGATGACCTGTACCTCTGGCTGGAGGACGTGGTAAAGTACGGATGACTGCGCCCCGGTTTTGTTGCGGTGATACACAGGAGGGGGAAGCCCTGATATGAAAGCCAAAACAATATTTTACTGCACGGCGTGCGGCAACGAGATGCCCAAGTGGCAGGGACAGTGCCCTGCCTGCAGAGCATGGAATACCATTGTGGAGCAGCCAGCGGCCCCCAAAGGGAAGAAGACCACCGGCGGCGTTGCCTTTACACGGCAGAAGCCCAAACTGGTGTCGGAGATGGATCTCGCCGAGGAGATCCGATTCGGGACCGGGATGGAGGAGCTGGACCGGGTACTGGGCGGCGGGGCGGTAAAGGGGTCCCTGGTCCTGGTGGGCGGCGAGCCCGGGATCGGAAAATCCACCCTGCTGCTCCAGATTTGCGACCAGCTTTGCCGGTTTGCCAAGGTCCTCTACGTATCCGGGGAGGAATCCGAGCGGCAGCTAAAGCTCCGTGCAGAGCGCCTGGGCGTCGGGCAGATGGGGCTGTACCTCTTTGCAGAGAACAACCTGGAGGAGGTCCTGGCGGCTGTAGAGGAGACAGGGCCGGATATCCTGATTGTGGACTCCATCCAGACCATGTACAACGGAGATCTGACCGCCTCTCCCGGCAGCGTGTCCCAGGTGAAGGATTGCACCATGGCACTGATGCAGATGGCTAAGGGCAAGGGCACCACCGTCTTTGTCATCGGCCATGTAAATAAGGAGGGCAGCCTGGCCGGCCCCAAGGTGCTGGAGCACATGGTGGACTGCGTCCTCTACTTTGAGGGCGACCGGCATATGTCCTACCGAATCCTACGGGCGGCAAAAAACCGCTTTGGGGCAACCAACGAAATCGGTGTGTTTGAGATGAACGACACCGGCCTCCGGGGGGTGCCGAATCCGTCCCAGATGCTGCTGGAGGGTCGGCTTACAGAGGAGCCCGGTACCTGCGTGGCCTGCGTTATGGAAGGGGCCCGGCCGGTGTTGGCAGAGGTCCAGGCCCTTCTCACGCCGACCTCCTTCGGAAATCCGCGCCGGAGTACCAACGGCTTTGACTACAACCGCGCCATGCTCCTTATGGCAGTGCTGGAAAAGCGGGGCGGGCTGGGCGTGAACACCTGCGACGCCTACCTGAATGTCATTGGCGGCCTGAACCTGGACGAGCCCGGGGCAGATTTGGCGGCCATCCTGGCGCTGGCCTCCAGTTTCCGGGATAAGCCGGTCCCGGCGGACCTGGTGGCCATCGGAGAGGTGGGCCTGACCGGAGAGCTCCGGACAGTCTCTGCCCTGAACCAGAGGCTCTCCGAGGTGCGCCGACTGGGCTTCACCAAGTGCCTGGTGCCGAAGAACCAGGGGAAGCAGACAATCACCCCGCCGGAGGGCCTGCAGCTGATTCCGGTGAAGAACATCCGGGAGGCCTTGGCAGTGCTTCTTTGAATACGTTTGATAAAAAACGTGGTGCAGTCCGTTGGGACTGCACCACTGCTTTTGTGTGTGGATTATGTTTTTTCGGGCTCTTCCTGGGGGATCTCGGTGACACGAATCTCTAAAATCCGGCGGTGATCCAACCGGGTTACGGTGACATCCAGGTTTTCGTAGACGAACCGGTCACCCTCTACAGGGAGGCGCTCCAACTGGTCCAGGACCCAACCGCTGATGGAGGCGGAGTCGATGTCCGTGGCACGGATGGAGAAGCGGTCAAAGAGGTCATACAGGCTGGCCGAGCAGGAGACCAGGACGCTTCCGTCTTTCTGGTCCTTAAATTCCTCAACGATCTCATCATGCTCATCCCAGATCTCACCCACAAGTTCCTCAAGAATGTCCTCTAAGGTGACGATGCCCATGGTGCCGCCGTACTCGTCTACGACTACGGCCATGTGGGACTTTTT
>JABUSR010000129.1 GCA_021442645.1 Ruminiclostridium sp. | reverse complement strand
CCCTTGCCGTCCTTCAAATCGACCGTAACGGTGATGTCTTTGATGGATCCGTCTTTCCATGTGCCATTGACAACCTTAAAGGTCACCGTTGCCTTAAGAAGATTATAGCCGTACGTGTAGGTCACATTGCCGGTAATCTCAACACCCTTGCTCAGGTCGGTGTTCCAGTTGCCCTCACCATAGCCCTCGTTGGCAATCATGCCGGTGGGCACATCGGCTGCACTCAGGGTTCCCTTGCCGTTCACCAGGGTAATCTCTTTCGTGATGGGGGCAGTCTTTTTGTCACTCCAGGTGCCGTTCACAATCTGGAATGTCACGACGGCAACGGTTTCCTTTGCCGCAAAGGTGTAGGTATAGGTCACATCTTCGGTAATCCCGTTTTCTGTGGTGACGGGAGCCTTATCCCACGCACCGTTTTCGTAGCCTTCGTTAGCCTTCATTTCGGTGGGCACCTTGGATGTGTCCAGCGTACCCTTCCCATTCGTCAGGGTAATCTCTTCCTGTTTCGGGGCGGTCGTGTTGTCTTTCCATTTGCCGTTTACCACCTTAAATGTCACAACGGCAACATTTTCCTTCTTTGTAAAGGTACAGGTATAGGTCACATCGCGGGTGACCTTATCCGAATCGGTGTCGGGAACGGTATCCCATGTGCCGATGTTCTTGTAGCCCACATTGGGCTTCATTCCCGTGGGTACCTTGGATGCGTCCAGCTTGCCCTTGCCGTTCGTCAGGTCAATCGTTACTACCTGATCAGCAGTCGTGCCGTCGCTCCAGGTGCCGTTTACCACCTTAAAGGTCACGGTAGCCTTAGTAGGCACTGTAATGTTGATTTTATAGGTCGTCTTCTCTCCCCAATAGGTGACGGTCAGCACTTTGTTCTGCGCAGCGGCGGAACTATTGAAGCCGGTCACCATATCAGCAGTAACATCAACGGTTTCGGTAGAGTTATTAGACTTGGTGACCAAAATGGTGAGACCGGTGACATCAAGCTCATCACCCACCAGATAGGCCGTCTTATGGTTCGTGCTGTTTACTTCGATCTTCGTTACACCGTTCCCAAAGGTCGGCACCACCACGGTAGTCGCTTCGCTGGGTTCCTTCGTGTCCGTCCCTGCAACACGCACGTAGTAAGTGCCCGGCTGGAGGTTCTTAATCTCAGTTCCGGAGCAGCGCTGTGCAGGGTTGAAATTTGTGTTTGCGCTGTATTCCATGTCTTCGGTGATGCCTTTGATTTTGCCGTCACTGCCGCCGGCGGTGGTGGGGTCAACGCCCCAAAGACCGGTGGGGGCGGCCGGCCCATCGGCTTTTATGACTTCGATCGTGAAAATAGCTGTCTTTCCTCCGTAAGTAACCGTCAGGCGCTGGCTGGCTTCAGGCGCAGACGGGTCAAAGCCGGTCACCATGTCTGCCGTAACCGGGATATCATCGAGTTCGTCGCCGTTGTCCAAGTATGCCTTGATAGAAAGACCGGTCCCATCAAATTCCTCTCCCACTTTGTATGTGGTCTTATGTCCTGATTTCTCGAGGGAAATCCCATCGACTCCAGGCCCGTCGAGAACTTTAATCTCAGCTGACACACCTGCGGGGGTTTCTCCCGCTGCTTTCACACGCACATAGTAGGTGCCCGCGGCAAGGCCGGTCGTCTCTGTTGCGGTGCAATCCTTTTGGGATTCAAAATTTTCCGGCGTGCTGTATTCCATCTTGTTGGTGGTACCGGTGATCTTGCCGTCATTGCCGCCTTTGATCGTAGGGCTTTCGGGCTCCAGGCCACTGGGGGCCGCAGGTCTAATATCGCTGAAGGTATAGGTGTAGGTCGCACTTGCATCGATTGCATCATCCTTGGTGGGGATTTCTTTATCCCACGAACCGTTGCCATAGCCCGTATTGGGCTTTGCACCCTCAAGCTCTTTTAACTGGTTGTCCGGTATTTTATCACCTTTATTAACCTTAACAACTTTGTCTTCAATCTTGTCATCTTTCCAAGTGCCGTTTTCGATTTTGAAGGTAACAGTAACTTTGTCGCCACCCTCCCCCTCGTCGCCAGGTACTGCAAAAACACCCATAGGCACCAGGGAGAGTGCCATGGCCAGGACCAGCAGAACACTAAGGATTCGTTTCTTCATATGTACCTCCTTTTTGTTTACAGGCTCGGAACTCTGGGATTTCCGGGCCTTTTCCCGGGGCTCACCAAAGACGGTCCGTCCCCTGCGGTGAACCAAAATGCTACTTCGTATTTTGAAGGATTCTCTGCCGTTTGTCAAGGCCGCGGGGTCCGCGCCCCTGACTTTTTTCCACACGCCAAAACTCGGTATATTATATGGTTTTTCAGAGCCGAGGAACGGATTCCTCCGCTCCCCGGCCGATTCTTCTGTTTACTGCTCCAGGTAGGCTCTGTGGAAGACCTTCTTGCCCTTTTTGATGACCAGGCCCTCGCCGGAGAGCTGCTCTGCGGTGAAGGCGGCTCCGATGTCCTTGACCTTTTCGCCGGCCACTTCCACGCCGCCCTGCTGGATGAGGCGGCGGGCCTCACCCTTGGAGGGGACCAGGCCGCACTTGAGCATCATGTCCATGATGGCGATGGCACCGTCCGTCAGGTCCCCGGCGGTCAGGCCGGTGGCGGGCATGTTGGCAATGTCGCCGCCCTTGGAGAACAGGCCCCGGGCGGTCTCCTGGGCCTTGGCGGCCTCCTCCTCGCCGTGGACCAGCTTGGTGAGCTCAAAGGCCAGGATCTCCTTGGCGGTGTTCAGCTGTGCACCCTCCCAGGCGTCCATCCTGTCAATCTCCTCCAGGGGCAGGAAGGTCAGCATCCGGATGCACTTGAGCACGTCGTCATCGCCCACATTCCGCCAGTACTGGTAGAACTCATAGGGGGAGGTCTTGTTGGGGTCCAGCCACACGGCGCCGGAGGCAGTCTTGCCCATCTTCTTGCCCTCCGAATTCAGCAGGAGGGTGATGGTCATGGCGTGGGCGTCCTTGCCCAGTTTCCGGCGGATGAGCTCGGTGCCGCCCAGCATATTGGACCACTGGTCGTTGCCGCCGAACTGCATGTTGCAGCCGTAGTTCTGATACAGGTGATAGAAGTCATAGGACTGCATAATCATATAGTTGAATTCCAGGAAGGACAGGCCCTTCTCCATGCGCTGCTTGTAGCACTCGGCCCGAAGCATGTTATTCACTGAGAAGCAGGCGCCTACTTCACGGAGCAGGTCCACATAATTCAGGTTCAGGAGCCAATCGGCGTTGTTCACCATAAGGGCCTTGCCCTCTCCGAACTCGATGAACCGCTCCATCTGGCGCTTGAAGCACTCGGCGTTGTGGTTAATGTCCTCCCGGGTCAGCATCTTGCGCATATCGGTACGGCCGGAGGGGTCGCCGATCATGGTGGTGCCGCCGCCGATGAGGGCCACCGGCTTGTTGCCCGCCATCTGCAGACGCTTCATAAGGGTCAGGGCCATAAAGTGGCCTGCGGTCAGGGAGTCGGCGGTGCAGTCAAAGCCGATGTAAAAGGTGGCCTTTCCTGCGTCGATCATCTTGCAGATCTCTTCTTCGTTGGTCCACTGAGCAATGAGTCCTCTTGCTCTCAGTTCTTCAGATAAAGTCATAGTTTCCTCCACTCCGGGCGCCCGGCTTCAAAGGGAAGCTGCTCCGCCCGGTCATAATAAAACAGCCCGCCCCTACGATGTATAAGGACGGGCATCATGCCGTGTTACCACCTTACTTCACACCTTGCTCACGCAAGATGCCTTATGACGTTCAGGCACCGCAGGTGCCGGTTCCGAAACGTCCGCCATTTGTACGGAAGGGATCTCCGTCGCAGCCTACTCCCACGGGGTTTCGGTGCGCAGCTCCGGGACGTATTCACAGCAGCCTTTGCCTGCGCCTCTCACCATCCGGCAGCTCTCTGTAGGCAGTACCACTGCTACTCTTTCCCATCATTGCTTTTTTTGCAGATAGGGAATATTATACAGACACAAGTGCCTAAAGTCAACGAAAGAAGGGGAAATCCCCCCCGCTGCAGGGGCACAAACGAACCCTTCACCATTCCAAAGGAGCCTGCTATGAAAATCGCTTTTGCCGGCCTTCGGCACTCACATATTTTCCTTATGTATCAGGACGCACTGGCAAACCCGGACCTGGAGGTGCTGGGAGCCTGGGACGATCTGCCCGAGGCCCGTCAGGAGGCTGAAGCTGCCGGCTTGAAGGTGTGCTTTGACACCTACGAGGAGCTATTGG
>JABUSR010000177.1 GCA_021442645.1 Ruminiclostridium sp. | reverse complement strand
ATACGGGGATCCCCGTATGCGCGCCCTTTGGAAACACACAAAGTGCATCTTCTCTTACTTCAGAATCTTAGTCCAGTTCTCGGAAGGCCGGGCACCGGTGTACTCGTGGCTGTTGGTAGCCTCGATGACATCATAGTAGAACCAATCTGAGGGCTTGTTGTCCACCCACTTCTTAAAGCCGAGCAGTTCACTGTTCCCATCCACGCCCCGGTTAAGCACGCGATTGATAATCGTCATGGCTTCTGCGCGGGTAATGGGCTTCTCCGGGCCGAATCTTCCGTCGCCGTAGCCAACAATCCAGCCTGCTGCCGTTGCCGTGGAGATGCTCTCATATGCCCAATAGGTTTCGGGAACATCGATGAAGGTCATCGTCCCCACAGCGGGGCCGATGAAGCGGACCAGCATGGTGACAAACTCAGCACGGGTGATGGACTTTTCTCCGCCAAAGGTGCCGTCCTTATAACCGGTCACATAACCGCCTTTGGCCATAGAGGAGGCCTCCTTATTGTACCATATGGTGGCAGGCACATCGCAGAAGGCATTTGCGGTGGTGGTAATCTCTGCGCTGCGTTCCGGGGTCAGCAGACGATAGAGCATAACAGCTGTCTCCGCTCTTGTGATATTGCGGGTGGGACCTACCGTGCCGTCGGTATAGCCGCGGACATAAGCAACATGGTCGTCTGCATTCAGCGGGCCGTTAAACCGCCAGCCGGCGTAAACCGTTTTGTCCCCGTTCATCGTGACTGCAACGATTTTATGGGTCGTCCCCTTGTCAGAGTACCAGCCGGTGAAGGTGTAGCCTTCCCGGGTGGGTTCCTTGTCCAAAGATACCAGTTTCCCATAAGAATAGGTCTCGCGGGCATATTCTGTGCCGCCGTTGGATTCATAGCTCAGGGTGCACCGGGTCGCATCTCCGTCGTCTTCTTCGACCGCCTGCCAACCGGCGTAAACCGTCCTGTTTCTATCCATGGTGACGGAAATAATCTGCTTGGTCGTCTCCTTGTCAGAGTACCAGCCGGTGAAAGTGTAGCCTTCCCGGGTGGGCACCTTGTCCAGAGTTACGATATCTCCGTCGACATAGATCTCGTTGGCAAATACCGTACCCCCGTTGGATTCATAGGTCAGGATGTATTTGGTTACGACGGGAGGATTCTTGTTCCACTGGGCAACCAGCGTGAGGTTTCCCTTGACAGGGGCCGTGAAATCGTAGGCGCTGCCATTCAGTGTCCAGCCAGCAAAGGTATACCCGCTGAGGGTAGGTGCAGTGGGAACGTCCACAGCTTCGCCGTCAACAACGACAACATCCTTGGTGGAGTTGCCGTCTGCAAAGGTGCCGCCATTGGCATCAAAGGTGACGGTATTCACGCCTACCATCTTCGTTTCACAAGGGACTGCAGGAACAAGAATCTTCGCTACGCCCGCCGTTTCACTCACGGTTCCGCCGGTGTAGAGAGAGCCCCCAGCTTCAAAGTCAGCTTTGTCCAGGGTTGCTGTAAAGGTCCAGGTCGCGGAGGTGCTCTCCACCTGCTTGGACGGCGTCGTCATCATATCAAAGCGACTGTCCGCAGCAGGGGTAAACACCAGGTTATCAAGGCTTGCATCCGTCATACTGATAAAGCTGGTGCTGGGCGTAAAGGTCGCGGTGTAAATCACAGTATAGGTTCCTGCGGTTGCGTCTTCGAGCATCGTTACCGAATCAGCGGTAACCGTCAGGGTGCCGTAATCCGCAGAGGGCTGGACAATGGCCACGGCACAGCCGTCATCGCTCACATCAGCACCGGGCAGGGTGAAGGTCACCTTGCCGTTATCCACTGTTGCCGCATAGAGATTGACCGGCGCATTGGCCGCCGGTTTCCCGTCGGCACCGGTCTCCTGGGTCAGAATATAAACAGGAAGGGTTCCGTCCAGGGTCAGGCCCTCTACCGTCATGTCGGCCGAGCCGTTCCGCTGGGTCCAGAAGGTGGCAAGAGGATCAGACCAGCCCTTTCCGTTGGAGTCATTCTTCAGCGCAGTGTTACTGTCCGGGCTGGCATTGCCCAGCTTAATGTCCATGCTAGCAACAGGGGTGACGGTTTTGTTATCCGCCACGAAATAGACAGCAAGACTGCCGATGTCCGCCGCAGATCCGAACTTTAGATAGCGGCTGTCTTTGCTATAGTCGTTTTTGGCAATGGCGATATCGTTGGTAACACCACCGGCTGCTGTGGTATCAAACCCATTCAGGGTAACCGTCGCATTCATCTTATTGCCGGAGATCTCACCCTTCTGAATGTCAACATAGGGTGTTAGTCCGCCATAATCGCTTGCACTGAAGGCAATGCTGCCGCCAAAGGATGCAGAGCTGTTGTCCTTGATAACGCCACCCTTCATGATGAACTGACCGCCCCGGCGCACATAGACGCCGCCGCCTTCTCCCGTCGAAATGTTACCGGAGATTTCTCCGCCTTCCATCGTAAAGGTTCCGCAGCTGACCATTAAGCCACCGCCGGTTTCGGTAGAAATGTTGCCAATAATCTCCGCCCCGTCATACATAACGGCCGTTTTGTTGGATCCGTTATTGGACAGGACAACACCGCCGCCGCGGTCAGTGGTATAATTGTCATTGACTTTGCCGTACAGGTACAGGATATCCTTATCACCATTTAGGTACAGCGTACCGTAAGTGCAGCGATTGTGGTGAATATTGCCGGTTTTCCCAACAGTGGTTACCGTATAGCCGCCAGTCTGCAGAACATGGTTTTTGTTTCCACCTGCGGCGTATGCAATCTCACCGTCCAGGTTAACGACAGCATTATTTGCTGCGTTTCCTTCCGCATAGATTACGCCACCCGTCCAGGAAATATCGCCGGCATCGTCAAGAGATGTGATTTTGGCAGTAGATGTCATTTCGAACGTAGTGGATTGCAGCCAGATCAGGTTACCGTCACCGCTGGACTTTTCAATGCTTCCGTTCAGCGTGCCCGTAGCGCCGTTTCTCAGGTGGATGGCAGCGCCGGATGTTCCCTGCCACATATCCTTATCGCTCTTGATGCCGCTGATGGTTCCATCAATGGTAACTTTACCACCGTCAGCATACACGGCACGGCCCACAACATTGCTGATCTCCGCGCCTTCCTTCATCTCGATTTCGCCGCCCTGCAGCCAGACGGCACCGGCAGCGCCAAAGTCGGTCTTGTCGCTTTTTTTGCGGTCAGTCACTGTATCATCGATAATCTTGCTGCCGCTTTCCATCACAAGACTGCCGCCTGCCATTCTGACGGCAGACATGCCGCCAAAGTTTTTCAGCACAGTGCCGCTGCCCAGGGTGATGACAGCCGTGTTGTCATAGGTGGCAATGATGGCGTCCTGAACGATTGCCGTGTTGTCACCGGTATCACTCCCGGCCTGGATAAACTTCGTTCCCTCATTCGAGCCGGCATCGTCCAAAATGATGTTTTCCAGCCGCAGAGAGGCATCCCGGGTGCCCGGGGTGCCGCACACCTCGATCATTGCGGGGTTATACCAGGACCGATTTTTATCGGATATTGTATTAAAGCTAGTACCGCGGGTAATCGTAAACTGGTTGCCGGGGGTGCTCATAATGGTTAGGTTTTTGCTGTAGTATCTGGCGCAGTCCATCATGATCAGGTTAGACATGACATAAATCGTAGCGCCGTCTTCTGCCTCTTCCACTGCCTTTTTCAGAGTAGCATAGGGGCTGGCCTGGGTGCCATTACCCGTCGCGTCATTGCCGCCGTTACTCACATAGACTGGTGCTGCAGCAGACACATTGTCCGCAAACGCCGCCATAGGCAGCAGGGACAGTGACATGCACAGCGTCAGCAGTAATGCCACAATGCGTCTTGTCTTTCGATTCGTTCTCATAAAATCGTTCCTTTTCCTTCCATAAAAGTTCTGCTCGGCCGCTTCTTTCCTTTTGTTTTCGGTTGGTCGCTCCCCCGGGAGAAGCCGACAGCCCGGGGGCCCTGGTTTGATCTCGTTGTCTGCGTGATTATGGCCCCATCGCCTCCCGCATCGCATGCTGCCACACTTCAAATCGTCAGCAAGAAGCAGCTATCGTGTTTGTGTGACAAACACGATGAGGGGTACCCCTCAAAAAATTTGTGACTACAGTATAGCACACCCTATGGACACTACTTGGGTATCATTCGGCCCCTGTTCGGGCACTAAAAGGGCACTGTTTGGACTCAACTCAAAAAAATTTAGAAAATTTTTTATTCTAAAAAATATATCGGAAACATTTCAAATCTTTTCGGCTGCAGCAGCCTCTTATTCTTATCCCAGGTCATACTCCGCGGGGA
>JABUSR010000116.1 GCA_021442645.1 Ruminiclostridium sp. | reverse complement strand
CATCAAGACGGGCCTTACTGCCGCCGACCAGGATGTGGCCAACATGCTCCTGAAGGCGCGGAAACCCGTGGTCCTGGCTGTGAACAAGATGGACCAGGTGGGCATGACCAACCCGGATATCTATGAGTTCTATAACCTGGGCCTGGGGGATCCCATTGCTGTTTCCGCCGTCCACGGCCACGGCACCGGCGATCTGCTGGACGCATGCTTTGAATACTTCCCCGAGGAGGATGAGGAGGAGGAAGAGACCGACCTGGTCAAGGTAGCAGTCATTGGCAAGCCCAACGTGGGCAAGTCCTCCCTCATCAACCGGATTCTGGGAGAGGAGCGCGTCATTGTCTCCAACATGGCGGGCACAACCCGGGACGCAGTAGACAGCTATTTTGAAAATGAGGAGGGGAAGTTCCTCTTCATCGATACCGCCGGCATGCGGAAGAAGGCCAAGGTCAACGACCAAATCGAGAAATTCTCCGTCCTACGGGCCGCCATGGCCATCGAACGGGCGGATGTGTGCCTCATCCTTATCGATGCCAATGAGGGCGTCACGGAGCAAGACACTAAGGTAGCAGGTATGGCCCATGAGGCCGGAAAGGCCTGCATCATCGTGGTGAACAAATGGGATGCCATTGAGAAGGATGACAAGACCATGGACCGGATGCGGGAGGAGATCCGCCGGGACCTGGCGTATATGACCTATGCGCCGATCCTGTTCATCTCGGCCCTTACCGGGCAGAGAGTCCCCCGTCTGTTCCAACTCATCAAATACGTGGACGACCAGGCCTCCATGCGCATCACCACCGGTATGCTCAACAGCCTTCTGGCCGATGCCACAGCTCGGGTCCAGCCGCCCTCTGACAAGGGCCGCCGGCTGAAGATTTTCTACATGACCCAAGCAGGGACCCGGCCGCCCCACTTCGTCTGCTTCTGCAACGATGCCAAGCTCTTCCACTTCTCCTATCAGAGATACATCGAGAACCAGATCCGGAATACCTTTGGTTTGGAGGGGACACCCATCCGTCTGACGGTCCGTCAGCGAGGGGATAAGGAGGGTTAATCACAATGGTTGGCGGAAGCTCTGTTTCAATTCCTTTGCTGCTGCTTGCAGCGCTTATTACCTATTTCTGCGGCTGCTTTAATGGAGCGGTCATCGTCTCCAAGTATATCCTGCGGGATGATGTGCGCAACCACGGCAGCGGCAACGCCGGTCTGACCAATTTCCACCGCACCTTTGGCGGCGGCTTAACATTTGTGGTCATCCTTACTGATGTGCTGAAAGCGGTGGCGGCGGTGCTCATCGCCTCCGCCCTGCTGGATGGGACAGACCTTGCTAAGTACTGGGCAGGTCTCTTCTGCCTGCTGGGCCATATGTTCCCCTGTATGTTCCGCTTCCGGGGGGGCAAGGGAATTCTCTCCGGTGGCGCCATCGCCATCATGATTGACTGGCGGGTGGCTCTGGTAGTCTGGGGTGGTTTCATCATTCTGGCTGTACTCACCAGATACGTCTCCCTGGGCTCCTGCTGGGCCGGGGCGTCGTTCCCCTTTGCCACCTGGTTCGTGTACCACGACGGGGTGCTTCTGTTGCTGTCCATCGTGATTGGCGGTCTGATTCTCTACAAACACCGGGAGAATATCAAGCGTTTGGTGACGGGGAAAGAAAGCAAATTCTCGCTCCATAAAAAGAAGGAGGGAAAAGCATGAAAGTGACCGTTCTCGGCTCCGGCGGCTGGGGCACGGCTCTGGCCATGGTTCTGGCAGAAAACGGCCATGCGGTGACCCTGTGGTCGTTCTTTGAGGAGGAGTCCCGCACCCTGCGGGAGACTCTGCAGAACCCGCTTCTGCCCGAGGTTTCCCTCCCTGACAGCATCACCTATACTTGGGACCTGTCCTGCGTGCAGGGGGCCGAGGTGGTGGTCATGGCGACGCCCTCCTTTGGTGTCCGAAGCACGGCGGAGCAGATCAAAGGCTATCTGACCCCGGACATGACCTTGGTGTCCGTATCCAAGGGTATTGAGAAGGGGACATCCCTCCGGCTGACCCAGGTGATCCAGAAGGTCACCGGCGGTGTTTGCCCGGTGGTGGCCTTGTCCGGTCCCTCCCACGCCGAGGAAGTGGCACGCCGAGTCCCAACGGCTGTGGTAGCTGCCTGCCCCAACCGGGCTGCGGCGGAAAAGGTCCAGGATCTCTTCCTTAACGAGCGGTTCCGGGTGTACAGCTCCTCGGACATCATCGGGGTAGAACTGGGCGGCGCGCTGAAAAATGTTATGGCTCTGTGTTCCGGCGTGGTCACCGGCATGGGCTACGGGGATAACACCAAGGCCATGCTCATGACCCGCGGCCTTACCGAGATCGCCCGCCTGGGCGCTGCACTGGGCGGCCGGAAGGACACCTTTGCCGGGCTTGCCGGAATGGGTGACCTCATCGTCACCTGTACCTCTATGAATTCCAGAAACTACCGGGCCGGGATTCTCATCGGCCAGGGGCACCCGGTGCAGGAGGCGGTGGAGATGATTGGTGCCGTGGTGGAGGGATACTATGCCGTGGACTCTGCCCGGGAACTGTCTGAGTCCGTAGGGGTGGAGATGCCCATCACCCGGGCCGCCTACGAGGTCCTCTATGAGGGAAGAACGCCCGATGAGGTGCTGAAGGAGCTGATGGTGCGGAAAAAGGGCCACGAGACGGAGGAAGGCTGGATCTGACCGGGTCTATCCGGAGAAAAAATTGCAGACTCAAAAAAATATGTGAAATAGGCTTGCATTTTTTTGCTTTTTCTGCTATCATACTAACCGATGCTTTTTAGATATCAATACACTGGTTTTTCGGTGTAATCATAAACCAGCGAGGAGGTTAAGCGAATGGCTAAATGTGATTTTTGCAACAAGGGCGTTGTGTTCGGGATTCAGGTTTCCCACTCCCACCGCCGCTCCAACCGTCCCTGGAAGCCCAACGTCAAGCGTGTGAAGGCGATTGTCGATGGCTCCCCCAAGCATGTCTACGTGTGCACTCATTGCCTCCGTTCTGGCAAAGTCACCCGCGCTGTCTGATTGACGGGATTGTAAGTGAAAGAGTACAGACCATGGTCTGTGCTCTTTTTCCTTTTTTTCATCGGGAACTGGTGAGGAATCCGTTCCTTGCCTTGCAAATGAGTACCAATGTATGATATACTACATATTAAACTTAGTACACACAATTGTTTTCAGTATTTAAACCCATACCCAGGACCCAATCAGAAGAGGAGGAATCCCCGTGGCAGTATCCCAGTCGTCCGTGAAACTGAGCAAGCTTGTGGAGCGCTTTGAGTTGGAAATACTCAACCCCGGCAAGAACTATGAACGGTGCCTCATTCGGGAGGCCGACATCAACCGACCCGCCCTGCAGATTCTGGGCTTTTTTGATTACTTCAACCCCAACCGAATCCAGGTTCTGGGCAAGGTGGAGTGGACCTATCTGAGCAATCAGCCGGAGGAGGAGCGCCGCAAGTGTTTTGATGCATTCTTCCGTATGCCCATCCCTGCCCTGATCCTCAGCCGAAGCCTGGAGCCCTTCCCTGAGCTGATGGAAATGGCCGTCAAGTACAAGCGCACCATTCTGCGCAGCAAGGAGGCTACTTCTGTCTTCATCCCCAGTCTTCAGTCTGTCCTTCAGGCGACGCTGTCCCCCCGAATCACCCGCCACGGCGTTCTGCTGGACGTTTACGGCGAAGGCGTGCTCATCATGGGCGAATCCGGCGTCGGTAAGAGTGAGACGGCCGTGGAGCTGATTAAGCGCGGCCACCGACTGGTGGCTGACGACGCAGTGGAGATTCGACACATTGGCCCCATGCTGGTGGGCAGTGCGCCGGAACTCATCCGCCACTATATTGAGCTGCGCGGCATTGGCATTGTGGATGTGCGCCAGCTCTTCGGTATGTCCGCCATCAAGGAGGACAAGGAAGTGGACCTGGTGGTCAACCTGGAGCCCTGGAACGAGAATACCTTCTACGACCGTCTGGGCACTAACGAGGAGTTCACCACCATTCTGGACCGGAAGATTCCCGTCATCACCATCCCCGTGAAGCCCGGTCGTAACCTAGCTGTCATCGTAGAGGTGGCTGCTATGAACAACCGTAACAAGCGCATGGGCTATAACGCTGCCAAGGAGTTTTCCGCTCAGCTGGACGCCCACTTTGAGCAGATGCTCCATGAGTCCCAGATGGACTCGGCTGACGACTACGAGGAATACGACGACCTGACCTACGGGGAAGAGGACTGAGCCGTCCCGTCCGTCTTCCGACTGAAAAGAGAAAAACGCCGGCGCGGCCTGTCTGCGCCGGCGTTTAAAGTCACTGGAAAGGCAAATCATACTGAAACCCGATTAAAACAAGACAAGAATTG
>JABUSR010000102.1 GCA_021442645.1 Ruminiclostridium sp. | reverse complement strand
ATTGGCCTGGGTACGATCCCGGTGGCAACGATAAGCCCTATTGGCCTGGGT
This sequence comes from Ruminiclostridium sp., assembly GCA_021442645.1. GTDB lineage: Bacteria > Bacillota > Clostridia > Oscillospirales > Oscillospiraceae > Evtepia. The sequence goes on along the minus strand of JABUSR010000102.1, from coordinate 4,320 downwards.
ACGATCCCTCCGAAACGTTTGCAGATCCCTGCAGCACATTCGGTGATATCGGGCACGATGCCTGGTATCACGATGCGGTTTCCTTCGTTGCGGCTAAGGGTCTGATGAACGGCGTTGACCCCCTCAACTTCGCCCCCGGCGCATCTCTGAGCCGTGGGATGCTGGTGACCGTCCTCTGGCGTGACGCCGGGGAGCCACTGGCCCACACGGATATGCCCTTTACCGACGTGCCCGAGGGCACCTGGTACACCGAGGCTGTCCGCTGGGCTGCCAGCGTGGGCATCGTGAAGGGCTACGGCGACGGGACCTTCGGCATCACGGATGACATCACCCGGGAGCAGCTGGCGGCTATGCTGTACCGCTATGAGAGACTGTTCAACGACAACGGTATTACGGATATCGGTTCCTTCCCGCTGAACTTCCCCGATGGGGGTGCAGTCAGCGCCTGGGCCGATGAGGCTGTGAAGTGGGCAGTTAAGGAAGGCATCATGAACGGCAAGGGCGACGGCACCCTGGATCCCCAGGGTATTGCCACCCGCGCCGAGACGGCACAGATGCTGATGAACTACCTGAAGTAAATAACGAACACAATCACCCAACAGGGGGCAGAGCTTTGGCTCTGCCCCCTGTTTTTATGGGAATTACGCCATGGTTTCTGCCATATATTATAATGAAAATTTAAGCATTAAAATTGGAGAAGAATATTCGAAAGAAGTTTTGATATATAAAATTATTTATATGGATATAGCTGCGAAATAGAGCCCACATATTTTAACGAAAAAATTTGGCGTTTTTTGTTGAAAAAATCATAGGTCGGTGCTATACTTTTAACTATTCAGTGATAACCTCCGGGGAACCTGCCCCCTGAGGTTATTGAAACAAGAACTCAGAGGGTGATACTATCCCTTGCTCCCCTCTGAGATCATATCGGTTTAAAGGAGGAGATTATATGAAAAAATACATGCGGGTTCTGGTATTGGCACTGATCATGGCGTTCGGCCTATGTATTACGGCGAATGCCATGTACATTTATGTAAAAATACCGCCAAACCGGGGCAGTAGTGTGAGTGTGAATTCCAGTGATTCGATCGCAACTGCCAAAGGAAAAATTCAGAAAAGTACGGGGATCCCAAAGGAACAGCAGGTGTTATTCTACCAAGGAAACCTGCTCGAGGATGATAGCACTCTGGCGAGCTATAATATAGTAAATAATTATAGCGAAGTGTACCTTTGGCATCCTGCCCATGATGGCCAGGGTATGGTCAAATGGGAAGCGAACGATAGGCTGCCCGATACTGCGGGGACCTATTATCTTGATACAGATGTGACGATTACCGGTACATGGAATGTTCCGGAAGGTACCACCACTCTCTGCCTCAACGGGCATGTGATCACGATGGCTGACAACGCGCCCGGCAGCGTCATCAGCATCGGCGAGGGTGCGACCCTGAATATCTGCGACTGCCACAGCGAGGACTGCAGCAACGAAGACTGCTACTGCACCCACTACTTTGAGGCACCCTGCAGCGATGGCGAGACCCCCGCTGCAGGACTGTGGGAACTGACCACGGAGACTGCCACGGAAGCGACGGATAAGATCATTGTGCCCGTCAAAGGCGGCGTCATCACCGGCGGCAAGGTAACCGACGGGAGCGGCGGTGCTGTGAGCTGCAGCGGAAAATTTAACCTGATCCGCGGAAGCATTGTGGGCAACCAGGCTGAGGACTATGGCGGCGGTGTGTACAACAACGGGACCTTCACCATGTACGGCGGCAGCATCATGGGCAACGGCGCAGCCAATGGCGGCGGTGTGTCCAGCAAAAAGAGCTTTATCATGGCCGCCGGCAACATCAAGTGCAACTCTGCTGATTCGGCGGGTGGCGGCGTGGAAAACTCTGATCAGTTTACCATGTACGGCGGCAGCATTGAGGGCAACAGTGCAAGCGGCGGCGGTGGCGTGTTTAATACTGCCGGAACCTTCACCCTGTCCGGCGGTGAAATCTCGGCCAACAGCGCCGCCGATGGCGGTGGTGTGTACAACAACGGGACATTCACCATGGGCGGCGGCAGCATCGGGGTGAACCAGGTCACAGACAATGGCTGCGGCGTGTATAATAATCAGACATTCACCATGAACGGCGGTGAGATTTCTGACAACGAGGCAAGCTCCCAAAGCTACGGCGGCGGCGTGTATAATGGTAAGACATTCACCATGAACGGCGGTGAGATCTCGGATAACCGTGCCCCGGCCGGCGGCGGCGTGTATAGTGTTGATACCTTCAACATGACCGGCGGCAGCATCACGGGCAACGAGGCCGACCACGCTGGCGGCGGTGTGTACAACAACGTTTCCTTTACCCTGTCCGGCGGCAGCATCACGGGCAACGAGACCGATAGCAATGGCGGCGGCGTGTACAACAACGAGAGCGGGACCTTCACTATGTCCGGCGGTGAGATCTCGGCCAATCGTGCCTACGAAGGCGGCGGCGTGTATAACGGAAATACCTTCACCCTGTCCAGCGGCAGCATCACAGGCAACGAGGCCGACAACGGCGGTGGTGTATACAACACTGACAGCTTTACCGTGACCGGCAGCCCTGTGGTCACGGGGAATGACGGTGACAATGTCTACCTGCCCAACGGGAAGGTTATCGAGATTAACAACCAACTGACTGCCGGGGCATCCATCGGTGTGACCACGGAGGACACTCCAACGACGGAGGCCCCTGTGGCTATTACCGGCACCAACAACGCGGATTACAGCAAGTACTTCTTCAGCGACAACGCTTTGTACCTCACCTATAACGATGCGGGCAGCAATGAGGTCAAGCTAAAGCCGGGGCACAAGCATGCGGTCGATGCGGACTGCGCCCCTACGGGGGAGGGCCTGGTGGGCTTCACGTCGATCTCGCAGGGTGACGCCAATAACAACTATGACCAGAATGACGGGAAGTACGTGCTCGAAAGCGGCAGCTACTACCTGACTCAGGATCTCGACCTTAAAGGCCCTGTATGGATTGGTGGTGGCGCAGATGAGGCCGTAGTAAATCTGTGTCTCAACGGACATGTGGTCAAATGTTCCGACGATGAATACGTGTTCAGAGTTGCGCAAAATGGGACCCTGAATCTCTGTGACTGTAACGGCGATAAGCAGACCCACTATTTTGACACCAGCAAAATGCCCTGGTCTGTGGCCGATCAGACTACGGGCAGCAACATCACTTCCGTTACCGGCGGCGTTATTACCCATGCTGCCGGAACTACCGGCGGCGGCGTGTACAACGAGGGGGCCTTCACCATGTACGGCGGCAGCATCGTGGGCAACAAGGCCGCATCCAATGGCGGCGGCGTGATAACCACCAGCGGGTCCACATTCGCCGTTGCCGGCCGACCTCTCATTGCGGGGAACACAGCCCTCTCCGGCAGCGGGCAGGCTGAGAAGGAAAACAATGTCTACCTGCCCAGCAACGTGACCGTTGCGGTCAGCCAGCCACTGACCACCGGGGCCTCCATCGGTGTGACCACGGAGGACACCCCCACGAAGACTTCCTTTGTGCCGGTTACCGACACCAACGATGGGGACTACAGCGAGTACTTCTTCAGTGACGACGCTGCGCACGTTACTGTCAACGACGGCAATGCGGTCAAACTGATGCCGATTCACAAGCATGCGGTCGATGTGGACTGCTCCACGACAGGGGAGGACCAGGTGGTCTTTGACAAGCTGATATGGCATAAAAACATAGGAACGGATGGCAGAGCCGAAATCGATCTTCATCTGAACACCTTTGATATCACCGATCTTCTCGAGATGTTCACGCTCTTTGATCTCTGCGAGCTTTGCGAGAAGCATCTGTCGGCAGTTCTCAAGGTTCTGGAAATGGCTGCGTTCGACCTGACTGGAAACCACAATGCCGGTGGGAATGTGGGTCAGGCGAACAGCGGAAGATGTCTTGTTGACTTTCTGACCGCCGGCACCGGAAGAACGGAACACATCCATTTTGATATCTTCATCGCGAAGCTCAATCTGTCCGTCGTCCGCAATCTCAGGCATTACTTCAACGGCGGCAAAGGAAGTCTGGCGACGGCCGGCTGCGTCAAAGGGGGAAACGCGGACCAGACGATGAACACCGTGTTCACTCTTGAGGAAGCCATAGGCATTCTCACCTTCTATTTTAATAGTAGCGGATTTGATGCCTGCGGAATCACCGTCCTGATAATCCAGTACGGTGCATCGATATCCATGGCGTTCGGCCCAGCGGGAATACATACGGAACAGCATGGAGGCCCAGTCCTGTGCCTCGGTGCCGCCGGCACCGG
>JABUSR010000004.1 GCA_021442645.1 Ruminiclostridium sp. | reverse complement strand
TCTGCGGAGGCGATTAAAACAAGCCAATTCTTGTCTTGTTTTAATCGGATTTCAGTATGGCGTTCATTTTCCCGGTTATTGGATGCGGATCCGGGGGTCCATGTACTGGTACAGCACATCTGCGATGAAGTTCACGATGACCACCCAGGCGGCCAGCAGGACCACGATGGCCTGGGCCACAGGGAAGTCGCGCCCGCTGATGGAGGCCAGCAGCAGCCGGCCCAGACCGGGCACGGCAAAGACCTGCTCCACCACGATGCTGCCCGCCACCAGCTCGGCCGCCGTTACGGCCAAAAAGGCGATAACGGGGATGATGGCGTTCCGCAGGGCGTGGTGCCGCAGGGCGTCCGCCCGGGTGCGGCCCCGGCTGAAGGCCGTGCGGATGTAGTCCTTGTTCATCTCCTCCAGAATGGAGGAGCGCAGCATCTTCACCGTCATGGCGATGCGGGAAAGGGCCACGGAGATTGCCGGGAAGATCATGTACACCAGGAAGCGGCCGGGGCTCTCGGAAAAGCTCACGAAATTACCCGGCGCAAAGACCCGCAGGGTCACGCCGAAAATAAAGCTCAGCAGGATGCCCACGAAGACCGGCGGGATGGACATGCAGATCTGGTTGACCACCGTGATGACCCGGTCCAGGCGGCTTCCCTCATGGCGGGCGGTGGCCACACCCAGGGGGAAGGACACCAGCAGCACCAGCAGGAAGGCCAGCATCACCAGGGTGGCGGTGGCGGGGATTTTCTCCAGCACCATGTCCTTCACGGGGATATTATAGTTGTAGGAGATACCCCAGTCCCCCCGGACGAAGTCCAGCATCCACGCCCCGTACCGCACCAGGATCGGCCGGTCAAAGCCCAGCTCGCTCTCCAGGGCGGCAATCTTTTCCGGGGTGGCGTTGATGCCCAGCATCCGGGTGGCCGGAGAGCCCGGGATCACCTGAAAGGCCAGGAAGGCGAGAAGGGATACGATGAACAATGTAATAATGAGAGTGATAACTTTGCGAAGTACGTATTTCATCTTCCCGCCCTCCTTTCTCTTTCAGGTGTTGGGTCCCGGGTTCGTTTCGTTTAATGGGTCGGCACGCTTATGCCACGTAGTGGACCTTGGAGAGATCCATCACATACAGGGGGTAGAACTCGTAGCCGTCCAGGTCGGGCTTCATCAGGGCGAAGTCCACCAGGTCCTGGATGTACACGTTGGCAGCGGTCTCAGCCAGGATGGCGGCGGCCTCCTTGTACAGGGCGGTCTGCTCCTCGTCGTCGGTGCAGGCGGCAGCCTTCTTCATAACGGCGTCGTAGTCCTTGTTGTTGTAGTTGATCATGTTGGTGTCGTCATCACTCATCCAGCGGTTCAGCAGAGCCCCTGCATTCAGAGTGGAGGCGTCGAAGCCGATGATCGTGGACTCGAACTTCCGGCCGGCATAGACGTCGGTCAGCCAGGTCTCCCACTCCACAGGCTCGATGGTAGCCGTGATGCCCACCTGGGCCAGCTGCTCCACCAGCACCTCGCCCACGTTCATGTGGGTGCTGTAGTTGGAGGGGATGGTGATGGTCATCTTAAAGCCGTCAGGATAGCCGGCGTCAGCCAGCATCTGCTTGGCCTTCTCGATGTCCTGGGGATAGAGGTCTGCCAGGCTCTCGTCGAAGTACTTGGTGAAGTTGGGGTAGATGGAGCTGCCCAGCTTGGTGCCGTACCCGGCGGCGGTCAGTTCCATAATCTCATCCGCGTTCACAGCGTAGCACATGGCCTGGCGGACTTCCTCCTTGTTGAAGGGCTCCACAGCGTTGTTCAGGTACAGGGCCTGCACCAGGTTCATGGTGCCTTCCAGGATCTTGAAGTCCCCGCCCTTCAGTGCCTCCACGCGGTCGTAGGGCTGGTGGTTGGCCAGGTCGATGGAGCCGGCACTCAGAGCGGACATGAGGGCGTTGGGATCCTCAAAGATCTTAAAGGTCACCTTGTCCAGGTAGGCGGGCTCGCCCCAGTAGTCGGCGAACTTCTCCATCACCAGGTTCTCCTGGGCGGAGCGGGACACGAACTTGAAGGGGCCGGTGCCCACAGGGGCCGTAGCCTGGTCCTTGTAGTCTGCAGGCACGATGTACACGCCGGACACGATGCTCAGGAAGGCACTGTCAGGCTCGCTGAGGGTGACGGTAATCGTGTTCCCGTCAGCGGTAACCTTGGCATGAGAAAGCGCTGCGACCATATTATCGAAAATCGATGTCGCAGCGCAGGTTTCAAAGGAATAGATAACATCTTCTGCGGTCACAGCGTCGCCGTTGTGGAACAGCACGCCTTCCCGCAGGGGGAACGTATAGGTAAGGCCATCCTCCGATACGGAGTAGTCGGATGCCACAGCGGCAATAAAGTTGCCGTCAGCATCGGGCTTTACCAATCCTTCATAGACGTTAAAAAAGACCTCTCTGGTTCCTGCCGCGGTCATCTGATACGGGTCAAGACTGTCTCCCAGGTCCTGAGCGATCGCCACCGTCAGCTCACCGCCGACGACGATCTCTCCGGAAGAGCTCGTTTCGTCGCTGCCGAAGCCGCCTGCTTCCTCTTCGGGCTTAGTGTCTCCGCATCCGCAGAGTACAGCAGCCAGGAGCAGGGCCGACAGGAAAAGTGCGAAAAACTTTTTCATTTTCTTCTCCTTCCACCGTGGGTCACACGGTGTTACAACAAAATAGCTTCTCCCATTATTAAATTGTCGGTTGCAGTGTACCACCCTTTTCCTGTAAATACAAGCAAAATTTAATCTTTTGGCCTCTTTTTTTTCATCGTTTTCCGGCTCTTTCATTGTCCCGGCAGGCTTCCCTTCCGGTTTTTTGACTCCTCCGGGGGTCTCTCCGTCGTTTTCTCCTCTTTTTTGCATACCATTCCCTGCATCCTTGCAGGTTATATGTGTGGGTATTCTTCCCACCCTTCCCCGGGGCGCCCCACCCTGTCTCCCGCAGTTTTTGGGCACACTGCCAAAAATGTTCCAGCTATTCCCCCGAAATTCCCCACTATTTTTGTCGCTTTTGTCTATTGACCTTTTTTGTGAAATACAGGATAATTCTACTTGCCAAAGCACCCGATGCAATCTCTTCTGCAACTTTTTATGCAGTCCATGCATCACTCCTTTCAGATTAGTCCGCTTGCGGGTCACGCCCCCTTTCCCCGCACCGCGACCGATATACATCCTTCCATTTATTACTCACCAAAAAACCCTCCGAGTCTCCTCGGGGGGCTTTTTGGACCCCGCCCCCTATCTGGCCTGTTAAATAAAACAGAATTGGCCATGCCATACAGGCCAGTTCTATGCTATTTTATATGGTAACGAGGGGCCGCCTTCCCGGCCCCGTAACACAAGGAGGATTCTTCACTATGAAGCGCGTTGTTTCGATCCAGGATATTTCCTGTCTGGGTAAGTGTTCCCTGACAGTTGCTCTGCCCATCATCTCCGCCATGGGCGTGGAGACCTGCGTGGTCCCCACCGCCGTTCTGTCCACCCACACCGGCGGCTTTAAGGGCTTTACCTTCCACGACCTCACCCAGGAAGTGACCCCCATCTCCGACCACTGGAAGAAGGAGGGCATCACCTTCGACGCCATCTACACCGGCTACCTGGGCTCCTTCGAGCAGATCGACCTGGTGGGTAAGTTCTTCGACGACTTCGGCGGCGAGAACACCCTCGTCTATGTGGACCCCGCCATGGCCGACCACGGCGTCCTCTACCCCGGCTTCACCCCTGAGTTCGCCAAGGAAATGGGCAAGCTCTGCGGCAAGGCCGATGTCATCGTCCCCAACATCACCGAGGCCTCCTTCATGCTGGGCATCGACTACGTGGGTGACGACTATGACGAGGCCTATATCAAGAAGCTGCTCAAGGACCTCACCGGCCTGGGCTGCCGCACCGCCGTCCTCACCGGCATCAGCTTTGAGCCCGGCAAGATTGGCGCCGTGGCCTATGACTCCGCCACCGATACTTACTCCAGCTACTTTAACGAGAAGCTGCCCATCCAGTTCCACGGCACCGGCGATGTCTTCGCCTCCGCCTGCGTGGGCGCCCTCATGAACGGCATGGATCTCACCGCCGCCCTGAAGGTGGCCGTGGACTACACCCTGGAATGCATGCTGGAGACCCAGAAGGACCCCGACGCCCGCTGGTACGGCGTCAACTTCGAGGCCGCCATCCCCATGCTGGTCCACAGCCTCGGCCGATAATTAAGACCTCCCATTCCTTTCTCAATCATCTGCACCACTGCGCAAAAGACCGGGGCAAACGCCCCGGTCTTTTGTGTTTTGTAAGCCGTATCGCCTCGTTTACCCGACCACAGCGGCCGCCACCCTCTGCTCCGGCAGGACTTCCGTCCCTTCACCGGGCCCGGTTGTATCCCGGCTCCCTCTGACGAGGGAGCTGTCAAAAATTTCCAATTTTTGACTGAGGGAGAGAGAA
>JABUSR010000070.1 GCA_021442645.1 Ruminiclostridium sp. | reverse complement strand
CGGAGGCGATTAAAACAAGCCAATTCTTGTCTTGTTTTAATCGGATTTCAGTATAAAAACGCATAAGAATCCGCAGTGCTGCACCGTAAAAATCCGGCTACAGATACATTATGATAGACATCCTTCCGGCGGTATTGGTGCGTGTTTTGGTGCGCACCAATACCGCTGATTGTTGTTGAAAAGTCTGCGCTTCTGTGTTAAAATTAAATCTCAACTGAATTGAAAACAAAGGAGTTTTGAAATAAATGAAATTAGGTATTGTGGGTCTGCCCAATGTGGGCAAGAGCACCCTGTTTAACGCCATTACCAACGCAGGCGCAGAGTCTGCCAACTATCCTTTCTGTACTATCGACCCGAATGTAGGCATGGTTACCGTGCCCGATGCGCGTTTGGATAAGTTGGCTGAGATATACAACCCGAAAAAGAAGACGCCTGCGGTCATAGAGTTTGTGGACATCGCCGGCCTGGTGAAGGGTGCGTCCAAAGGCGAGGGCCTGGGCAACAAGTTCTTGGCCAACATCCGTGAGACGGATGCCATCGTCCATGTGGTCCGCTGCTTCGACGATGCCAACATTATCCACGTGGAAGGAAGCTGCGATCCTGCCCGTGACATTGAGATCATCGACATTGAGCTTATCATGGCTGACATGGAGATGGTGGAACGGCGTATCGACAGAGACACAAAAGCCGCCAAGGGGGACAAGAAATTCCTGCGTTCCGCTGAGGTTTTCAAGGGGCTGTTGGCCTGGCTGGGAGACGGTAAGTCTGCACGCAGCTATCCCTGCGATGAGGAGGAGAAGGAGATTCTCTCCACAGCAGACCTGCTGACCCTGAAGCCTATTATCTTCGCCGCCAACATGGATGAGGCAGGCTTTAAGAACCATGATGACAACACCTACTATCAGGCGGTCCTGAAGGCGGCGGAGAACGAGGAGGCCCAGGTGGTTCCCATCTGCGCCAACATCGAGGCAGACATCGCGGCCATGGATCCTGAGGACCGGGAAATCTTCCTGGAGGATTTGGGAGTCTCTGAGTCCGGTCTGGACCGTCTCATCAAGGCCAGTTATACCCTGCTGGGTTTGATTTCCTATCTGACCTGCGGCGAGGACGAGTGCCGAGCTTGGACGATTACCCGGGGTACCAAGGCCCCCAAAGCCGCCGGTAAGATTCACACCGACTTCGAACGGGGCTTTATTCGGGCTGAAGTGGTAAGCTTTGCTGACCTGGATGCATGCGGGGGCTCCATGGCCACCGCAAAGGAGAGGGGACAGGTCCGATCCGAAGGCAAGGACTATGTGATGCAGGACGGCGACGTGGTCCTGTTCCGATTCAATGTTTGATCATAAGACGGTACTCATCACTGGGGCTTCCCGGGGCATTGGGGCAGAGACTGCCCGGCTTTTTGCCCGGCGGGGCTGGGCTGTGGGGATTAACTATCGGAATGCCCGGAATCGGGCCGAAGGACTGGCAGAGGAACTGCGGGGGCTGGGTGTTCCTGTTGGGATCTACCAGGCGGACGTATCCGACCGAGCCCAGGTGGACCGGATGACGGAGGCTTTCTTGAAGGACATGGGCCGAATAGATGTGCTGGTGTGCAGTGCGGGCATCGCCCGGCAGGAACTCTTCACAGACGTGACAGAGTCGGCTTGGCGGGAAATGATAGGTGTCAATCTGGACGGAGTGTTCCACTGCTGTCAGGCTGCTCTTCCGGATATGATTCGGCGCAAGGCGGGGAAGATCATCACCCTGTCCTCTATGTGGGGGCAGGTGGGAGCCTCCTGCGAGGTGGCCTATTCCGCTGCAAAGGCCGGGGTCATCGGTTTGACCCGGGCACTGGCCAAAGAGGTGGGGCCTTCCGGAATCACGGCGAACTGCGTGGCTCCCGGTGTCATTGAGACAGAGATGAACGGCCGCCTCTCCCCGGAAACCAAGGCTGTGCTGGCAGACGAGACCCCTCTGGGGCGCATGGGAACCCCGGAAGAGGTGGCTGGGGCCATTTGGTTTCTGGCTTCCGAGGCGGGAGACTTTTTTACCGGTCAGGTCCTGGCGCCCAATGGTGGGTTTGTCATTTGAAAATCTGTCTATAGTGGTTGCCGGAGGCGGACCTGAGTATCACCGTGATGACAGCGCGCCGTTTTTGAGTATCAGGCCATACTTTCTTTGTGATTTGTTTTTACCGAATCGTGATAAAAAGGCTTCTGCCGGGGCATCTCCGGCAGAAGCCTTTTCTGATTAGGGGCCACGTCTCCGGCGGCATTGATTTCGATGGGGAGGGGAATCGAATGAAATCAGGCCGGATTCTGCTGAAACTCAGTCATGTCAGCCCAGAAACGCTTGGGCATGTTGGTCATCCGGCACTTGGGATTGTACCGGGAAGGGATGGCAATGGTGTCGTAAAAGCTTTTCCAAAGGGCACGGCAGGACAATTCTGCCTGGTCCGGCTGGTTTAGATCCAGATGGTCTACAGGTCGAATCTTCCAGACATTGTCGGCGTAGAAGAGTGCCTCTCGATGGGTCTTGTCGTGAATGAGGAAGGCTTCGTTGGGCATCCTCTGGCAGAAGTGGGGACGAAGGAGGGGGAGCACCCGGTTCTTTGGGGTGATTTGGCCTACCAGTACTCCGCCGTAATCGGAGAACCGCAGGAAACCTTTATAGAGATGGGCTTCATGGGTCAGATAATGAACGGCCCGATTCAGGACGAGAAAGCGGTCGTCGGTCATATCCTGCGGCAGGGCCTGGAGAAAGGCAAGGTAAATGAGGTCGAAGATGTGCCGCTCCTTCTGGGGCAGGCAGGTGAGGAAGCTATAGGTCACTACCCGGCGAAAGGAGGTGGAGACGCGGGCCTCTAGGGACTGATAGACCCGGCGGGCCAGAGCAGGGTCCGATGTGACTTCGCGCAGGGGATAGAGGGAGACCTGGTCAGTGCCAGGGGGCAGAAAGTAAAAGGGGTATTCTTTGATGCGGAAACTCTCCCCTACGCAGGTGAGGAAGCCGGAGAACGTGCCGTCGTAAATCATGGCACACTGGGGCCAGGTAGACAATAGGATCATCCTTTCTGTGAGAATATTTGGAGGCCCTGCTATCAGGAGGAAAACAGGGACAGCTGCTCGTATTGAGGAGCAAGTGTGGGATGCTCCAAAGCGGTCAGGGCCTGGAGGATCCCGGAAGGGCGAATCCGAAGGGCGGGGGTCATCCTGCCGGAGCAGGTCACAAAGTACTGGGCTCGCTTCATCACGATGCCCAGTTTTCGAAGGGACTCTTCGTCCAGGGATCGCCACCGGCGGGCGGAGAGAATCTTCCGAGCACCCAAGGGGCCGATGCCGGGTACCCGCAGGAGGGTCTGATAGTCGGCGGTGTTCACCTCCACCGGAAAGAACTCCAGGTGGTTCATGGCCCAATTGCACTTGGGGTCCAGTTCCGGGCTCAGGGAAGGGTGCTCCGGGGACAGAATCTCGTCGGCCCGGAAATGATAGAACCGCAGGAGCCAGTCGGACTGGTACAGCCGATGCTCCCGCAGAAGGGGAGGTCGGAACTCCGTGGAAGAGGGAAGGAGTGGACTGGTGGCCACAGGGACATAGGCGGAGAAAAAGACCCGTTTCAGCGAGTACTTTTGGTACATTCCCTCTGAGAGCTTCAGAATGTGGTAGTCAGTTTCATCGGAGGCGCCCACAATCATTTGGGTAGACTGCCCCGCCGGAGCAAAGTCGGGGGTGTGGCGGAACTTGAGCTTGTCGGCCTTTGACTCCAGGATGCCCTGGCGAATCTGGGCCATGGGGCGGAAGATGTCCTCCGCCTTCTTGTCCGGGGCCAGCAGGGCCAGACTTTTCGAGGAGGGCAGTTCGATATTGACGGACAGGCGGTCAGCCAGGCGGCCCAGCTGACCGGTGAGCAGGGGGGCTGCCCCCGGTATGGCTTTGGCGTGGATATACCCACTGAAACCGTAATCATCCCGGAGGATAGTCAGAGCTTTGATCATCAGCTCAGTGGTGTAATCCGGACTGCGGACCACGGCAGAACTGAGGAAGAGCCCCTCGATGTAGTTCCGCCGGTAGAAGTCGATGGTCAGATCGGCCAGTTCCCGGGGGGTGAACATGGCCCGGGGCAGATCGTTGGAGATTCGGCTGACGCAATACTGGCAGTCATAACAGCAGACGTTGGTGAGCAGGACCTTCAGCAGCGTCACGCACCGGCCGTCAGCGGAAAAGGTGTGACAGCAGCCGGCGGCGATGGTCTTGCCCAGCTTGCCGCCCCGGCGATCACCGCCGCTGGAGGTGCAGGCTACATCATATTTGGCGGCATCTGTCAGGATGGTCAGCTTTTCTGCGATGGTCATGGGGGAAATCCTCCAAATAGAACGAATGTACTAGTATCATACCCGCGGTTGGGGCATAAAAAAACCGCCGGAGAAAATTGTCTCCGGCGGTGGGTTCCGAAAATGGGA
>JABUSR010000278.1 GCA_021442645.1 Ruminiclostridium sp. | reverse complement strand
TCGATTTCGTATGAGACGCCTTTTGAAGCATCAACCGCCCTTTGCGCGGCTCTTAGATGGTTCAAAAGTGCTGATTAAAAATATCTATGTTTAATCAGCTTTGAGTATTACACCTCCGACAGAGTGAATGTGAACTGGGTGAACCCGTTCTCGCTGGTGACGGTGATGTCCTCGTTGTAGGTGTTCAGCAGGGTCTTCACGATGTACAGCCCCAGGCCGACGCCCTCCTTGTGGGCGGAGCGGGAGCTGTCTGTCTTGTGGAACCGATCGAAGATCTGGGCAAGCTGGTCCGGCGGGATGGTCTCCCCCTCGTTGCCCACGGAGACATAAGCCTTGCCGCCCCGGCTGGTAATCCCCAGGGCCAGCTTACCCTTGGGAACAGAGAATTTGGCGGCGTTATCCAGCAGGTTGTAGCACACCTGGGTGACGGCGTCCGGGTCGCCCCAGACCATCACCGGCCCGTCGGGCAGGTCCACCTGCACGTCCAGGTCCTTCTCTGTGATTTTCCCCTCCAGACTGATGAGCACCTGAAGGAGGACCTCCGCTGCATCAAACTGCTCCTGGGCAGCCACGCGCTCGGAGGACTGGAGCCGGGAGAGCTCCAGCATACGGCGCACCAGGCGGGAGAGGCGGCGGGTCTCCGAGGAGATGACCTGGAGGGATTCCCGCTCCTTCTCCGGGGGGATAGTTCCGTCCAGGATTCCCTCTGCAAAACCTGCAATGGTGGTCATGGGGGTCTTCAGCTCGTGAGAGACATTCGCCACGAATTCACTCCGCTTCCGCTCGGTCTGGGCCAGGGAGTCCGCCATGGCATTGAAGGCCACGGCCAGCTCGCCGATTTCATCCGTGCGGTTGGCGTACTCGGTGAACCGGGTCTCCACCTCCCCATGGGCGAACTTGTGGGCCGCCCGGCTCATGCCCTTCAGGGGATCCACGATCCGCTGGACGGCGATGGAGCAGGCCACCAGAGACAGGAGGATGACCGCTCCGGCGGTGATAAGGAAGAGCTGGAAGATGTCCTGCATAAAGTTCAGCAGGGAGGACGCGTCAGCAGCCAGGAAGAGGATGCCGATGACCTTACTCTCCCCGGAGTATTCCCCGGTGACGGAATCCATCGTGCGGGCGAGGATAGGCACACCGGTGACAAAGCTCTCCGCAGGCAGAAGGTTGTTAAATGTGGTGGTACCGCTGTAGGTCATATCGGTGAGCAGCTCGTTCACCGCCCAGGAGGGCACAGATCTCCCCACTAGGGCCTCTCCGGGCAGGTTCGGCCCGGCGGCGAAAAGGATCTGCCCCCGGGTGTCACAGAGGAGAATCATGGAATTGGACAGCATGGCCACCGAGGAGATATAGGACCGGAACTGCGTGCCGTAGAGGGTCGTCCCCTCGCTGATGGCCGAGTTGGCATACCGGGAGATGATCTCCACGTTACGTTCCAGGGTCTCCCGGCTCTCCTCCTGATGGTAGCGATAGGTGAGGGCCATAAAGCCCACCCCCAGCATACTCAGGCAGAGAACGATGAGGCACATCATGACCACCATCTGCCGGGCGTACATACTGGTCTTTTTCCGGGCGCCGGGAGGTGCCTTGCTCTGCATGGGCACGCCTGCTTTGTTGCTCATAGGTCCCCCTCTCAGGCACCGTGGAGCTCGAACTTATAGCCCACGCCCCAGACGGTCTTCAGGGACCACTGGTCGCTGACCCCCTCCAGCTTCTCCCGGAGGCGCTTGATGTGGACATCCACCGTCCGGGAGTCCCCGAAGTAGTCGAAGCCCCATACCTCGTCCAGCAGCTGGTTCCGGGTGAAGACACGGTTGGGCGCCGCAGCCAGGTGGTAGAGCAGCTCCAGCTCTTTGGGCGGTGTGTCCACCCGCTTGCCCTGGACCTCCAGCTCATAGGAGTCCAGGTTGATGACCAGCCCCTGGAAGGTCAGGCGGCGGCCCTTCTCCTCCTCGTCGCCCAGACGGCGGAGGACGGCGTGGACCCGGGCCAGGAGCTCCTTCATCTCAAAGGGCTTGACGATGTAGTCATCGGCGCCCATCTCCAGGCCGGCCACCTTATCGATGGTCTCGCCCTTGGCAGTGAGCATGATGATAGGGGTGGCATCGGTCTCCCGGATTTTGGCGCAAACGGACCAGCCGTCCATCACCGGGAGCATGATGTCCAGCAGGACCAGGTCCGGCTGGAACAGGCGGTAGAGCTCCAGGGCCTTGCCCCCGTCGGGCGCCACCATGGTCTCATACCCCTCTTTTTTCAGGTAGAGGTTCACCAGTTCGGCGATATTGCTCTCGTCCTCTACAATCAGAACTTTTCTTGCCATCAGAGCACCTGCTTTCTGCGGTTGGTTGTGTGAATAGGCACAGTGTATCAGATAAATTTGAACAAACTTCTGTTTTTTCCGTTTTTTCTCAAATTTTTTCGTTCAGGCAAACCGCTTTCCTGTTACAATGGTATTATTGCATGGAAGAAATTTTTCGTCAAGGGGCGGATCAGCCCCTGTCTGGCCTCTGACAGCCTCCCCCACCCTTTTTCATCCGCCCGGCTCCGTTTTAAAAAATAATTTCCCCGTTCAAAAAACTGCACGAAATACCTTTTCTTTTTCTGCCCGGCGGAGTAAAATGGACTATCTAAGCTTTCGACCCATTACCCAAAGTCGGCAAGAAACGGGGGCGTACCGCAGTGCTGAAATTCAATAAGGTTGGTCTCCTGGGGAGGCTCCTCCTCCTTCTGGTGGTCGTCTTCCTGGTCTTTGAGTTGGTAAGCATTCGCCGCCAGGTTGCCGAGGTGCAGGACACTGCCGACAAGCTGACCCAGCAGGTCAACGAACAGACCCAGGCCAACATCGAGCTGTCCAACGCCATCGAGAACCGCGATAACCCCGACTTTGTGGAGGATATCGCCCGGGAGCGGCTGGGTCTGGTCTCCCCCAGTGACCGGGTCTTTTATATCACAGATTAAGAGGGCTCCCTCTTTTTTGAAATACGACGAGGAGGATTTTCAGTATCTATGGAAATCAGTGTAGGCGCAATTCTGGAAGGAACCATCAAGAGCATCACCAAGTTCGGCGCATTCGTGTCCCTGCCCGGCGGCCGTTCCGGCCTCTGCCACATCTCGGAGATTGCCCACTCTTACGTGGCCGATGTGCGGGATTTTCTGACAGAAGGTCAGGAGGTCAAGGTCAAGGTCGTGGGAATCGACGAGGCCGGCCGCATCAATCTGTCCATCAAAAAAGCAGCGCCTCCCCCTCCCCGCCCGCAGAACGCCCCCCGGGGCGACCGGCAGGGTGACCGTCCTGACAACCGGGGCGGCGGCCGCAGCTCCCACGGCTCCAACAACGGTGGGGACCGTCCCCCCCGGTCCGGCGGCTTTGGCGGCCATCGGGATCCCCGCCCCACTGCCGCCCAGCAGACGGCAGGCCCTGCTGATTTTGAGGCCCGCCTGAAGCAGTTCATGCAGCAGTCCGACAGCAAGCTCTCTGACCTGCGTATGACGGAAAAGCGCTCCAACCGCCGCAGCGGTCACCGCTGAGCCGCACACAGTTCCAAACACAACGCCCCGACATCTGTCGGGGTGTTTTTGCTTAGACGCCGTCCTCCCATTTATATATTTTTTACAAAAAAGGCGTGACTTTTCCGGGGAGCCATGGTATACTATGTGCGTAAGGATCGGGATGATTTTTCCTTGCTCCCGCCTTACACCCTGCGAAAGGAGCTGACGTACATGAAATTCACCTTTACCGACAAGAAAGTGAACATACCCGACCGCGTGCACGCTTATGCTGAGAAAAAGATTGGCAAGCTGGACCGCTATTTTAAGACCGAACCGGATGTCTCTGTCATCTTCAGTGTGGAGAAGGGCCGGAATATCCTGGAGGTTACCATCCGTTCCGGCTCTACCGTAATCCGCGTGGCAGAGAGCACCTCTGATATGTTTGTTTCCATCGACGCCGCTGTGGCCTCCATTGAGCGCCAGCTGCGCAAGAACAAGTCCCGTCTGGAGAAGCGCCTCCGCAAGGAAGCCTTTGAGTCTGCTCCCCTCGAAGAGTACTTTGTTCCCGATGTGGACGTGGAAGAGGAGCCTATCCAGGTGGTCCGCACCAAACGTTTCTTCTTTAACCCCATGACGGTGGAGGAAGCCATCCTGCAGATGAACCTGGTGAACCATACCTTCTACGCCTTCCGAAATGAAGACGAGCAGGGCGCCTATTCCGTGGTGTACAAGCGCAACGACGGCGGCTACGGTATCATTGTCGACCAGTCCTGAATTTGTTGTTTTCATCCCCCGGCTTCGGCCGGGGGATTTTTGCGTCTCTGCAGGCGACAGGCTCGAAACACGAAGACCCCGCCCGAATGCCCGGGCGGGGTCTTGTCCCTTCTTATGTTACGCGCTTGTTCAGCAGCTGCCTTATACTGAAATCCGATTAAAACAAGACAAGAATTGGCTTGTTTTAATCGCCTCCGCA
>JABUSR010000189.1 GCA_021442645.1 Ruminiclostridium sp. | reverse complement strand
TACGGCTTCCCGCCCCCGCAGATGGTGGATCTGAAGGCCCTCATGGGGGACGCCTCCGACAATATCCCCGGGGTACCCGGGGTGGGGGAGAAGACAGCTATGGCCCTCCTGCAGGAGAACGGAACCCTGGAGGAGATTTACCGGCGGCTGGAGGAGGAGAGCCTCAACGCCAAGCCCGGCGTAAAAAAGAAGCTGGAGCAGGGCAGGGAGAGCGCCTTCCAGTCCTTTGACCTGTGCACCATCCGGTGCGACGCCCCCATGGACTTTGACCCGGAGGAGACCCTGAAGCGGCCGGTGAATGCCACCCTTCTGCGGGAGCTGTTCCAGGAGCTGGAGTTCACCCGGCTCATTGCCCAGATGGGGCTGGATGCCGCCGAGGGGCCCACGGAGGCCTGCGGCAGTTTTCAGGGGACCTGTACGATGGAGCTGGTCACCGATTCTGCCCGGAGCCGGGACCTGCTGGACCTGTGGAAGGGGCAGCAGGTGGCCCTCCTGACCCTGCCCGACCTCTCCGGCCTGGCCGTTTGCTGGGGAGAGGAAGGGGAACAGGCCGCCCTGTTTTTCGAAGACAGAACCCCGGGCTATGAGGACTTCCTGGGGGAATTCTTCGGCCCGGAGATCCAAAAACTGGGGTACAATATAAAGGATGTCATGTCCCAGACCCTCCGGCGGGGGTATCCTGCCCAGGGGTTTGTGTTCGATGCCGCCCTGGCGGCCTACCTGCTCTCGCCCACGGACGGCAGCTACGACCTGGACAAGGTGGGGGCCCAGTACTTTGGGGAGCGTTTTGCCCCGGCCAAGGACTACCTGAGCTCCAAGGCATGGGAAGATGAGGAGAGCACTGCCCGGGCCATGGGGACTATGGCCGGCCACGCCGCCCTGATTCTGGCCCTTTACGAGGTCCTGCCCGCCAAGCTGGAGGAGCTGGACCTGACCCGGGTGTATCGGGAGATCGAGCTGCCCCTCTGCCCGGTGCTGGCGGAGATGGAGGTGGCGGGGATGCTGGTGGACGACGGGGCCCTGGCTCAGTTCGGGGAGCTCCTGAAAACGGGAATCGCCGCCCTGCAGGAGGAGATCTTCCGCCTGTGCGGCCAGGAATTCAACCTGAACTCCACCCAGCAGCTGGGCCACATTCTCTTTGAGGTCATGGGCCTGCCGCCGGTGAAAAAGACCAAGACCGGCTACTCCACCAGTGCTGAAGTGCTGGAGAAGCTCCGGCCCAGCCACCCGGTCATCGACAAGATCCTGGAGTACCGCCAGCTGACCAAGCTGAACTCCACCTATGTGGAGGGCCTCTCCAAGGTCATCGATGCGGACGGCCGCATCCACACCTGCTTCCAGAACACCGTTACGGCCACCGGCCGCCTCTCCTCCACGGAGCCCAACCTCCAGAATATCCCCGTCCGTACGGAGCTGGGGGCCAAGATCCGGGAGATGTTTATCGCCCCGGAGGGGTGGGTGCTGGTGGACGCGGACTACTCCCAGATCGAGCTCCGGCTCCTGGCCCACATGGCGGAGGACGGGAACATGATCGAGAGCTTCCTGGCCGACGAGGACATCCACGCCCGGACAGCCTCCCAGGTGTTCGGGGTGCCTGTGGAGGAGGTGACCTCTGAACTGCGCCGCCGGGCCAAGGCGGTGAACTTCGGCATCGTCTACGGTATCTCCGGCTTCTCCCTGGCCCAGGACATCGGGGTCACCCAGAAGGAGGCCCGGGAGTATATGGAACGCTACCTGGCCACCTTTGCGGGGGTCCGGGAGTATATGTACAACATTAAAAAGAAGGGCAAGGAGGACGGCTATGTGGCAACCCTCATGGGCCGCCGCCGCTGGCTGCCGGAGCTCCAGTCCTCTAACTTTAACCTGCGCTCCTTCGGGGAGCGGGTGGCCCTGAACATGCCCATCCAGGGTACCGCTGCCGACGTGATGAAGCTGGCCATGATTCGGGTGGCGAATCGGCTGAAGGCCGAGGGCCTGCAGGCCCGGCTTATCCTCCAGGTCCACGACGAACTCATCGTGGAGTGCCCCCGGGCAGAGGAGGAGACGGTGAAGGAACTCCTGTGCCGGGAGATGGAGGCCGCCGGGCAGTTTGCCGTGCCCCTGATTACCGACGCCGGGGCCGGGCGGAGCTGGGCGGAGGCCAAGGGCTGAGGCCGTGAAAAGGAGAAGGCTATGAACTATACGCTGGTCCCCATGGACCGTTCCCACCTGGCCGGGGTGGCAGAGCTGGAGCGGCTCTGCTTCTCTGCGCCCTGGAACGAGGCCATGCTGGAGGAAGAACTGTACAACGACACGGCGTCCTTTATCGTGGCAGAGGGAGAGGACGGCACCGTGCTGGGTTACGCCGGGCTCCACGTGGTCCTGGACGAGGGCTACATCGACAATGTGGCGGTGCGCCCCTCCTGCCGCCGGCAGGGAATCGCTGACCGCCTGCTGGACGTGTTCTGCCGGTTCGGGGAGGCCAACCTGGCCTTTCTGACGTTGGAGGTCCGGCCCTCCAACACCGCTGCTGTGGCCCTCTATGAGAGGAACGGATTTCAGGAGGCAGGCCGCAGGAAGGGGTACTACGATAACCCCAAGGAGGACGCCCTCCTGCTGACCCGGGTGTTTCCGCGATGAAGCTGCGGGAACTGGAGCCGGAGGAGCTGCGGGAGCTCCACGCCACAGAACTGACCGAGGCCTTTCCGCCGGAGGAGCTGAAGCCCTTCTCCGCCATGGAGGCCCTCTGCCGGTCAGGTCTGTACCACCCCATGGGGGCCTGGGAGGGGGAGACCCTGCTGGGCTATGCCTTGCTGTGGGAGAGCCCCGGGGGAAAGTATGTCCTCATCGACTACCTGGGGGTCACCGCCAGCCGCCGGAACCGGGGGCTGGGCGGGCAGATCCTGCAGGCGCTGGGGGAGAAGTTCCGGGACTGGGACGGCATCATCGTGGAGTCCGAGGCCCCGGACGGCGGCGCCCATGACGGCCTGCGAAACCGCCGGATGGACTTTTACCGCCGCAGCGGCTATACATTTCTTGACTACGACTGCGTCCTCTTCGGCGTGCACTATAAGGTCTGCCTGTGCTCCCCCAGTGGGCGGGGCACGGAGGCGGAGGCCATGGAGGCCCACAAGGCCCTGTACCGCAGGCAGTTTGCCCGGTGGGCCTATGACCGGTTCATCCAGATCCCCCGGGACCCGGAGAATCCCCTCCGGCCGCCGGAGTCCTGGGCGGAACAGGAAACCCTTCCCGGATTGGAAGAGAGAAAGGAAGAACCCCTATGATTATTCTTGCAGTGGAATCCTCCTGCGACGAGACGGCTGTGGCCCTGGTGCGGGACGGCCGGGAGGTCCTGGCCGACTGTATCGCCTCCTCGGTGGAGATGCATAAGATCTACGGCGGTGTGGTGCCGGAGCTGGCCTCCCGGAAGCACATTGAGGTCATTGCCGGGCTGGCGGACGAGGCCCTGTCCCAGGCGGGACTGACCCGGCAGGACATCGACGCTGTGGCGGTGACCTACGCCCCCGGCCTCATCGGTGCGGTGCTGGTGGGGGTCAACTTCGCCAAGTCCGTGGCCTTTGCCCTGGGGGTCCCCCTGATTCCCGTGCACCATGTGCGGGGGCATATCGCCGCGAACTATATCGCCCACCCGGACCTGGAGCCGCCCTTCGTGTGCCTGTGCGTCTCCGGCGGGACCTCCCTTATTGTGGATGTGAAGGGCTACACCGACATGGAGATCCTGGGGGCCACCCGGGACGATGCGGCCGGGGAGTGCTTTGATAAAATCGCCCGGGTCATGGGCCTGGGCTATCCCGGCGGCGGGCCCCTGGACCGGGCCTCTCAGGGGGGGAACGACAAGGCCTTCGTCCTGCCCAAGGTCCATGTGCAGGACGCCCCGCTGGATATGTCCTTCTCCGGCCTGAAGACGGCAATGCTGAACCTGATCCACAACGCCCAGCAGAAGGGGGAGGACCTGCCTGTGGCTGATCTGGCGGCCTCCTTCTCCGCCGCAGTCAGCGACGAGCTGGTGCCCCGGACCATGGCTGCAGCCGGGGAACTGGGCTACGGCAAGGTGGCGGTGGTGGGCGGCGTGGCCGCAAACTCCCGCATCCGGGGGGATCTGGAGGCGGCCTGTGCCCAGGCGGGGTGCCGACTCTACCTGCCGCCCCTGAAGCTCTGCGGGGACAACGGGGCCATGATCGGCAGCCAGGGCTACTATGAGTACCTGGCGGGGACCCGGGCGGGGACCGACCTGAACGCCTATGCCAACCGGGATATCTCCCTGGGGTATTGAGGGGGCCGTCTGCCGGCGGCACCCCGATCCCTGACGGGAGAAAAGTCAGGATTGACAGGGGAATTTTTCTGTGGTATGATTTTATCCGCAGATTTGCTGGTGTAGCTCAGCTGGTAGAGCATCTCACTCGTAATGAGAAGGTCGCGTGTTCGAGTCACGTCACCAGCTCCAAAAAGTCCGTCAAGGGTAAC
>JABUSR010000078.1 GCA_021442645.1 Ruminiclostridium sp. | reverse complement strand
GCCAGCTGCTCCCGGGTGATGGGGTCGCTGGAGCCAAAGATGTCGCTGCTGTAGCCCTTCACGATGCCCACAGAGGCAGCCCAGCGGACGGCCTCTGTGTACCAGGTGCCTTCCGGCACATCAGAGAAGGTCATGGCATAGTTCACCACGGGCTCCCCGGCGGCACGCCAGAGGACGGTAATCAACATGGACCGGCTCAGGTCGCCGTTGGGGGCGAAGAGGCTGCCGCTGATGCCCTTCATGAGGTCGTTTTCCAACACGTAGTCCACAGCAGCGTGGTACCAAGCGGTACGGTCCACATCCGTGAAGGGGTCGCAGGGATCGGTGGGATCCACGGGGTCGACGGGATCCACGGGGTCGACGGGATCAACAGGATCGACGGGGTCAACGGGCTCCACAGGGTCCACAGGGTCAGTTGGCTCACCGGGTTCGATTGCCGTCCAGTGGGCGTAGAGGACGGTGTCCTCGGTGAAGACGGTGTCGGTGGTGACCTTCGTGCCGCCGTCCTTTGCTGTGTACCAGCCGTCGAAGGTATGGTGGACCCATGCTGCGGTGGGCAGCTCGGTCAGCTTGCCGTCATCCCCGACGACAGCTGCGCTGACGCTGCAGCGGCCGCCGTTGGCATTGAAGGTGACGACCACGGAGGTGGGGGTAGGCCGTTCGAGGACGGTCAGGGTGCCGGGCACATAGGTAATGTCGTAGCTGCTGTTGGAGGCCTCCGCACCGCTGGCCACGATGTCGTAGGTCCCGGCTTTGCTCATGTCCGCATTCTTGGCTGCCAGGGTGGGCTCGGTCTCCAGGGTGTCATTGCCGCAGAGGCCGGACACTGTGTAGGTGTACGCCGGCTCCTGCGTGCCCACATAGGCAGTCTTGTCGTCCGCCGTAATGGTGAGGGCCGCCTTTTCCACCTCATACTCCACATAGGCAGTCTGTCCGCCCACAGTGATGCTGGCCTTATACCAGCCTGCGCTGGCGTGGTCGGTCACAGTCACATAGTTATCGTCGGAGGCCGCCTTATACTGGTAGGTGATCGTGTCGTAGCCATCGGTCTTAGCTGCATCCACCAGGTTGTCGGTGAGGGTTGCGTCCAGGTTGCTTCCGGTGTAAGTGAGCGGTGCCGCCGGTGCGTTAATCTGCACACTGCCGCCGGGCGTGGCGCAGTCACTCTCGCTGCAGGTGGCAGTGATGGTATCCTCTGCGGTGTTCAGGGTGTATGCATAGGTGTGGATATGGGTGAGCTTGACCACATTGTTCATGTTGGCGACCGCACAGTCGTCGCTGTCGCTGAAGAAGTACCCGCTGTAATCGGCGTCGTTCTGGCCGGTGACAGGCACAGGGTTGCCTGCCGTGGGGGTAGCCCCGGTGTTTACGCCGATGGAGGCACCGTCCGTCAGCGGGCCAACAATTTTGATGGTCTCATTGGTGGACAGGTAGACATTCCGCTCAACAGTCCCCTTTGCGTTGTAGGCGATCACGGGGCTACCGGAGACAGAGAGCTTCCCGCAGGAGATTACGCCGCCGCGGTCGTCTGTGCCGTCAGTCGAACAGTTACCCAGGATGCTGCCGCCGTACATGGCAAAGGGGCCGGGGCACCACACGGCACCGCTGTACCGCCCGCTGTTGCCCACAATGCTGCCGCCCCACATATTGGTGGCAAAGGATTTGTTCGAAACGGATAACCCACCTGCTTGCTGACCCTCACCGCCTGTAATGACGCCGCCGGGGACAGCAACGATGACCTTACCGGGGGCGGGTGCTGCATTCTCCTCGGTCAGGGTCCACAGGCCTGCGGCGGGGCCGGCAGGGGTCTTGCCGTCGCCGGGGGCCTCAAAGTAATAGGTATATGCATCACTGCTACAGTCGCAGAGGTTGAAGCTCCCCTTCTCCACCGTGATTACGGTGCCGCTGCCGGTACCCTTGAGCACATGGCCGTTGAGGCAGAGGTTGACAGTGGCGTTGTCATCAATGACCAGGTCGCTGGTGAGGGTAACGTCGTCGGTCAGATAGTAATTCTTGTCGCTGGTGATTCTGCCGCCGGAGGCCGGGAGGGGCTCAAAGGCCTCCTGATCCCCCTCGGTGTCAGAGCAGTCTGTGCTGACCGAATGCGTGTGGTCGGCGGTCAGCTGGATTACATTGTTTTTGCTGTAGACTTCGTATGCAGGGTCATCGCTGAAGAAATATCTGACGTAATTGGCGTCGTTCACGCCGGTGACAGCCACAGGCGCACCTGCTGCGGGCGCAGTCTGGGTGGTCACCCCGATGGAGGCGCCGGAGGTCAGCGGTGCGCTGACGCCGATGGTCTTACCGTTGTTCAGATAGACATTGGTGTCGTCATTCCCTGCGATTACGGGGCTGTCGGACACAGTGGCGGTGCCACCATTCAGGTACACGCCGCCGCCGTATTCCGCACTGTTAGCCGTAATGATACCGCCGGTCATGTTAAAGGTGCCGTTAAACACGTATACGCCGCCGCCGTTGCCGTGTGCAACACTGCAGCCCATGATACTGCCGCCGATCATGTTGAAGGCAGCTCTATCCTGATAGACATACACACCGCCGCCGCCACCGCTGCCGGGTGCGGCACTGCAGCCCACAATATTGCCGCCGTACATATTAAAGGTGCATCGCGCAGTGGTGCCATACAGCTCTACACCGCCGCCCCGGCTGGTCTGGCCTCCGGTGATAATGCCGCCGGTGACAGGGGCGACGACCTTCCCTGCTGCAGGGGTGGTATTCTTCGTGGTCAGGGTCCACAGGCCTGCGGCAGGGCCGGCAGGAATCTTGCCGTCGCTGGGGGCTTCAAAGTAATGGGTACATTCACCGCTGCAGTCGCAGAGGTTCAGGGTTCCGGATCCCACCGTAATCACAGCCTTGGTGCCGGTGCCACTGAGCACGTGGCCGTTGAGACAAAGGTTGACGGTAGCACCGTTGAGGATGAGCATGTTATTGGTGAAGGTGACATCTTCTGTCAGATAGTAGTTTTTGCTGATGTAGATGCTGCCGCCGTCGGCCGGGAGGGGCTCGAAGGTCACCTGGTCCCCACCCGCGGGGGAACAGTCCGCATTCACTGCGTGCCTGTGGCCGGGCTTCAGCTTGACCACGTTGTTGTCGTTGTATGCCATGTATGCAGTATTGTCAGCGAAGAAATAGCTGCTGTAATCGGCAGCATTGGTGCCGGTGATGGCCACGGGTGCGCTCGCCGTGGGAGTATTCGGGGTAGATACACCGATGGAAGCACCGGAGGTCAGCGGCTCGCTGACGGTAATGGTCTTTCCGTCTTTCAGGTAGACATTTTCGTCGCCGTTCCCTGCGATCACAGGGTTGCCGGACACGTTGAAACTACCCTCGGTCAGGCGTACGCCGTCGCCCCATTTGTCGGTGCTCTGGTTTCCCGTGATGGTGCCGCCGCTCATGCTGAAGGTGCCGCCGGCGATTTCCACGCCGCCGCCCCGATCGGCGCAGTTGCCCATGACGCTGCCGCCGTACATGTTAAAGGTGGCCTTCTCCATATAAAGGAACACACCGCCGCCGCTGCTGGTGTTGCCGGTCGCGCGGTTGCCCACGATGCTGCCGCCGTACAGGTTGACAGTGCTCTCTGCAGACACACCGTACACATGGATACCACCGCCGTTGGTGCCCGAGGGGCTACCGCCGGTGATGACGCCGCCGAGGACGGCCTTGACGGTAGCACTCTCTGCCGTGGCGGTCTCATTCAGCGTCCAGGGGCTCACGTCCGTGTTAAAATAGTGAGTACAGCCGGCGCTGTTACAATCGCAGATGCTTAGGGTACCGCCGTTCACCGTGATTACAGAGTTGCCCTCGGCGACCGAAAGCACATGGCCGTTGAGGCAGAGGTTGACAGTTTCCCCGTTAGATATGCTCAGGGGATTATCCAGTATCACGTCATTGTTCAGAAGGTAGTTGCCGGTTGTGAGGACGCTGCTGGATTCTGTAATCGCCTTGTTAAAGGTAACATCGTCCCCTCCCGGACTGACAGGATGAACGTGCCTTTCTCTCAGCACAAGATGAAGGGTGCTCTCTTTTTGGATATTATAATCCGCCAAGGTCCGGTTATCTTCCAACTGCTTGCCTGCAAAAATCAGTCTCTGCTGGTCAGGGGGAATGCCCTCTTTGTCCTCGATCTTTGTCTTAACAAGTTCTATACTGTCGGAAGGTTCCACGTCCAGCGTAATCGTCTTTCCGGTTAATGTCTTCACGAAAATCTGCATGGCAAAAGCCTGGATTGTAAAGAGTCCCATGCAGAGCACGATGCACAGCAGGGGCCGGAGAAATCGTTTTTTCAGTTTACTTCGTTCGTTGGCCATAAGAAAACCCCCTATGAATTTTTGCAAACTCAGAGGAGGCTTTGAGGATATTTACTTCTTCCTCTGAGGTCTTGCCTTAACTTTTTCCCCAGAGGTTTTGCCCTCAGAGGTTTTGCCCTCAGAGGTTTTGCCCTCAGAGGTT
>JABUSR010000047.1 GCA_021442645.1 Ruminiclostridium sp. | reverse complement strand
GAGGGTTATCTGGGCAAGTAAATACACAAAAACAGGGAGCAGCTCTGCTCCCTGTTTTCTTTCGACAAAAAACGGAAGGAGGGGCCTCCTTCCGTTTCGGCTGAAACGACCTCACAGCGGGTCAGTATCCACCAGAATGTTATCCGTACCGTTGGCTTCGAATTCAGTGATGTAGGCCTCGATTCGCTGGCTCAACTCGGCGTAGTTGCTGGAGTCGATGGGCACATCGTTCATGTCCCGTCTCGCCAGATCCTCGGCGAGAATATCGAAGAAGACATTGTTTTCGTACTCCATGATGGCTTCATGGATGCCGCCCTCTACAAAGGCCCGGGAGGGGACAGTATCCCCCAGGTAAGTCTCTGCCAGGATCTCCATGCCCTCGGACCGGGCCTTTTCGAAGAGCAGGCTCTCCACCCGGTCATAGTCTTGGAAGCGGTCCTCCCCTCGGGTAGAGTTCAGGATCCAGTTTCCGATGTATACCATATCCAGCAGACGCCGAAATTCCTTTTTACTCAGTTCCAACTGCATCGCGTGACCTCCTCGCTGTGCTGCAGGCCCCGGGGACCGGGCCCGCCCTGTTTTTCGCAGACCGGCGGGGCGGACAGGCCACCTGCCGGAGTAGATTTTTATTATAATGGGATTCGCCCGGAAAGTCAAAGGGCATTCCGTGAAAAAACGAAAATCGGCGCTTCGCTCGTTCCGGAAAGGATCTTACCCTGTTTTTTGTCCCGGGACCGACGGAAACTCCCGGCCTGCGGGCTTTACTTTTAAATAGGAATCATATATAATATAAATTCCGAAAGCCTGCCCATCATGGAAGGTTTCCGGAAAACAAAGGATAGAGAAGTGGGATCGACATGGAAAAACCAGTCATTATTTCAATCAAAGGAACACAGACCACGGAACCCGGGCAGGAGGATGTGATGGAACTGGTCACCCAGGGCACCCTGCGGGGGGAGAGCGGGGACTTCACCGTGTCCTATCTGGAGAGCGAGCTCACCGGCCTGGACGGAACCACCACCACCTTCCACATCGAACCGGATCAGATTACCCTTACCCGGGAGGGGACCCTTAACTCCGTGATGGTCTTCCAGGTGGGCAAACGGCATTACTCCCCCTACCAGACCCCCTTCGGCGGTATCATCCTGGGGGTCAACACCCAGAAGGCCTTCTCCGATATGAGCGAGACCGGGGGGAACATCTCCATCCGCTACATCATGGAGGTGGAGAACGAGCGGGTCAGCGAGAACGCCTTTGACATTCAGGTCTCCGAACCCACCGCCGGGACCCTGCCCCTGAGACAGTGACGGCCATCCCAATATATAAATCTTTTCAGAAATAAAGGTGACAGATACTATGGCGAATTTGATTCAATACGCAAAAAATCAGGTGACGGAACTCACCCGTAAGGCCTACGAGGCCGCTGCGGCCAAGGGCCTCTTTCCGGAAGGTGTGGAGCTGAAAGGCTCTGTGGAGATCCCCAAGGATCCCCAGAACGGCGACTACGCCTCCTCCTATGCTATGGCTGGGGCCAAGGCCCTGAAGATGAATCCCCGCGCCATCGCCCAGACCCTTATGGACCACATGGACCTGGAGGGGACGATCTTCGACCGGCTGGAGATCGCCGGGCCCGGTTTCATGAATTTCTGGCTGGGCTCCAAGTGGTACGGTGACGTCCTGGCAGACATTGAGTCCGAGGGAGCTCTCTACGGTCAGAGCACCGAGGGCGCCGGGCAGAAGGTCATGGTGGAGTTCGTCTCTGCCAACCCCACCGGCCCCATGCATATGGGCAACGCCCGGGGCGGCGTTCTGGGCGACACTCTGGCCAACGTCCTCCACCGGAGCGGCTGCGACACCTGGAAGGAATTCTATGTGAATGACGCTGGCAACCAGATTAATAAATTCGCCGTTTCCATCCAGGCCCGCTACCTGCAGATTCTCTTAGGGGAGGAGAACGTGGAGTTCCCCGAGGACGGCTACCACGGCCAGGATATCAAAGACCTGGCCCAGGGCTTCTATGAGAAGCATGGGGATGCCTTCAAGGATGTGGACGAACAGACCCGCCTGGATGCTCTGGCCGCCTTCGGCCTGGAGCACAACATTCCTAAGATGAAGGACGACCTCCGCCGCTACGGAATCGAGTACGACCAGTGGTTCTTCGAGTCCTCTCTCCACCGGTCCGGCTATGTGGCTGAGACTGTGGGGATGCTCACCGAGAAGGGCTGGACCTACGAGAAGGACGGGGCCCTGTGGCTGAAGACCACCGACCTGCTGCGGGCGAAGTTCCTGGCTGAGGGAAAAAGCCAGAAGCAGATCGACAAGCTGGAGCTGAAGGACGATGTCCTCTGCCGGGCCAACGGCTTCTATACCTACTTTGCCGCTGACATCGCCTACCACCGGAACAAGCTGGAGGTCCGCGGCTTTGACAAGGTCATCAACATCTGGGGCGCTGACCACCACGGCCATGTGGCCCGCCTTCAGGCCGCTCTGGACGGCCTGGGCCTGGACGGCTCTCACCGCCTGGTGGTGGTCCTGATGCAGCTGGTCAATCTCCTTCAGGACGGTCAGCCCGTCCGGATGTCCAAGCGCTCCGGCAAGGCCATCGCCCTTCACGACCTGCTGGACGAGGTCAGTGTGGACGCCGCCCGGTATTTCTTCAACTCCCGCTCCGCCACCAGCCCTGTGGACTTTGACCTGGGTCTGGCCGTCCGGGAGGACAGCGAGAACCCCGTCTACTATGTTCAGTATGCCCACGCCCGCATCTGCACCCTCATCGCCCGCCTGACCGGGGAGGGGCACCAGGTGCCCGCTGCCGGGGAAATCAGAGCCGAGCTTCTCAACACCGAGGAGGAGAAGTCCCTCATCCGTACCCTGGCCCGTCTGCCCGACGAGGTTCGTGGCGCCGCCCGGGATTATGACCCCTCCCGCATCAACCGCTACCTGATTGAGTTGGCCGGTGAGTTCCACCGGTTCTACGGTGCCTGTCGCATCAAGGGTGAGGAGCCTGACATCCTGTCTGCCCGGCTGAAGCTGGCCGACAGCGTCCGCTCCGTCCTGGCCAACTGCCTGAACCTGCTGGGTGTCACCGCCCCCGAGAAAATGTGATCTGAACGCCAAAAGACCGTTCCACTTCATCGTGGAACGGTCTTTTCCTGTATTATCGGCCGGCGGAGACCAGCTCCCGGGTGGCGGCCAGCAGGGCCTCGGCCAGGGTGTCGAGCTCTGCCCTGGTGTTGGAGGGCCCCAGAGAGATTCGGAGCATCCCATCCCGCACCGGTTTGGAGAGATTCATTGCGGCGTAGACGTGGCTGGCCTTGCCCTTGTGGCAGGCCGAGCCCGAGGACACGCAGATGCCTCGATCGCTGAGGTACCGCACCACAACCTGGCTGGGGTGGCCGGGCAGGGAGATGGCCAGGATGTGGGGGGCGTCCCCCTCAGAGACCACGACAAGACCGGGGACCCGGGCCCGGAGCTGCTCCAGGGCGTAGGTCTTCAGGCCGCTAAGGTATTCCATGTGCTCAGTCAGGGCTTTGTGGCCCAGAGCGCAGGCCGTGGCGAAGGCCGCAATCTGGGGGGTAGCCTCCGTACCGGAGCGCATGGTCTTCTCCTGGCCGCCGCCCCGGATCATGGGGATCATGGGGTGGAGGCGGGGGCTCACATAGAGGGCGCCGATCCCTTTCACAGCACCGATTTTGTGGCCGCTGACAGTGATTAGGTCAGCCCCCAGGCTTTTCACAGTGAAGGGGACCTTCAAAAAACCTTGGACGGCGTCGCAGTGGAGGAGGGCGTTGGACTTCTTCCGCTTCAGCAGGCGGGCGGCCTCGGCCACCGGCTGGATAAAACCGGTTTCGTTGTTCACCAACATCATGGAGACCAGCACTGTGTCAGGGCGGAGGGCCTCCTCCAGGGCCTCCGGACGGATATGGCCGGTGGCGTCAGGATAGAGATAGGTGACCTCATAGCCCTGCTGCTCCAGGGCCTTGCACGGCTCCAGCACGGCGGCGTGCTCCACGGCGGTGGTGACGATGTGCTTGCCCCTATGGCGGCCGTGGTGGACGGCCAGCTGGATAGCCCAGTTGTTCCCCTCCGTACCGCAGGAGGTGAAATAGACCTCGTCAGCCTTACAGCCCAGGGCAGCGGCCACGGTGGCCCGGTGGTCCGCCACCTCTTTGGCGGCCCTTACACCCAGATGGTGGAGTGAGGAGGGGTTGCCGTAATCCTCGGTCATCACCCGCAGGGCGGCCTGGGCGGCCTCGGGGAGGACCCGGGTGGTGGCGGCGTGGTCCAGATATATGGTGTTCATAGGAGTGCTCCTCCTTCGGAATGGTATGTCAAAAATCTTTTCTATTCTAATCAGTCCGGGGGGAATTGTCAAGGCTGAGGCGATGGCCTGTGCGCAGAAAGAGCCCCGGCCAGACCGGCCGGGGCTCCGTGAGATACATCATACTGAAATCCGATTAAAACAAGACAAGAATTGGCTTGTTTTAATCGCCTCCGCAG
>JABUSR010000115.1 GCA_021442645.1 Ruminiclostridium sp. | reverse complement strand
TCCGCCGCCTTCCGGCAGAGGGTCATGCGCTCCAGAAAGATCTCAAAGTAGTCCATCACAGCGCTGTACCGGGTGTCGATGTGCAGCTTGAGCTTGATGTTGGTCTTGCTCTCGTTGATCTTCAGTTCCGCCTTGGTGACCGAGTAGTTCACCCGGTCGTGGATGTCAAACGTGCTGGCGTCCCGGTTGCGGACCCGGCTGCGGCGCACGTCGGACTTATCCGCCAGAATCAGGGCGGCCGCCAGGCTGCTGACGGGCTTTCCGGTGCCCTCGTCGTGGTTGCCGATGGCGGTGACGATCTCCACGATGTCCTCCGCATCCATCCCCATCTCATCCAGGATGCGGAAGGCCATCACAGCGCCACTCTGGGAGTGGTCCACGCGGTTGACCAGGTTGCCGATATCATGGAGATATGCAGCGATTTTGACCAGTTCCACCTCATGGGCCGAATACCCCAGCGTCTCCATGATATATTGGCTGTTTTTAGCCACCAGACCTACATGGGCAAAGCTGTGCTCGGTAAAGCCCAAGGCAATCAGGGACTCGTCTGCCTTCTGAATATAGGTGCGGATCCGGGGGTTCCGTTTAATATCTTCAAATGTGATCAATGCCATTCTCCTTTCTGAACGTCAGAGTGATGGTAGTGCCAACCCCGGGCTCGCTGTCCAGGCTCAGCTTTGCATTGTGGTATTGGGCCCCGTGCTTCACGATGGAAAGCCCCAGCCCGGTGCCGCCGATGCGGCGGGAGTGGCTTTTGTCTGCCCGGTAGAACCGCTCAAAGACTCGGTCCTGCTGGCCCTTGGAGATACCGATCCCGGTGTCCTGTACGGAGACGCACACCGTTTCCTCGTCCCCGCTGACGCAGACCGTGACCCGGCCCCCCTCTCGGTTGTATTTTACAGCGTTTTCGCAGAGGTTGAACAGCATCTCACGGAGGATACGCCACACCCCGTGGATCTGTTGGTGGTCCCCTTCCAGGTGCAGGCTCACCCCCTGCTCCGCAGCAGCGGGCCGCAGGCCCTCCAGCACCTCGTCGGACAGGGTATAGAGATCCACCGGCTCCGGGGAGACCTCAGGGGCCCCCTCGTCCAACTGGGAGAGTTTCATGATGTCCTCCACCAGAGAAACAAGCTGTCTGCTCTCCCGATAAATATCCCCGGCAAATTCCTTCATCTTATCCGGCCCCACCAGGCCCTCCTTCATGAGCTCGGCAAAGCCCGAGATGGCGGTAAGGGGGGTCTTCAGCTCGTGGGATACATTGGCAGAGAATTCTCGCCGCAGGTTTTCCCGCTCCTCCCGCTCCGTAACATCCACGATTAAGAGGACCGCACCGGTGACATAACCGCTGACGGTGACCGGGCTTGCAAGAATCTCCACCGTGCGGGAATCCACCCGGAGAAGTTCCTCCCCGTGGCGGCCGGCCAGGGCCTTTCCTGCGGCCTCCCACAGTTCCTTTCGGCAGCCGTCTCGCCGCAGGAAATTGGGCAGGGTCTCCTCCCCCAGGAAGGCCGCCGCACTCTGGTTGCCCGCCAGGATGGCGTTCTTCCGGTCCAGCAGCAACACCCCCTCACCCATGTTGTTGATGAGGGCGGTGAGCTCCCGCTGATGACGGCGCAGTTCCTCCATTTGTCGGCTGATGGTGAGGTTCTGCTCACGCAGACGGCTCACCAGGGGCCACAGCTCCTCGTAGACCTGCTCGGTCCGGGGCTCCTCCAGATCCAAGGTGTTGATGGGTTTTGTAATCTGCCGGGCCAGCCGGGAGGACAGAATGCCGGACAGGATCACCGTTGCCAGCACCACCCACAGGATGGGCTGGAGGAGCTCAATGATTCGGGCTCCCAGGGAGATATAGGTGCAGGCCACCCGCAGGACTGTGCCGTCCTCCAGCCGGAGGGCGTAATAGGTGGTCTTTTCCAGGAGCGTGTTGGAGATGTGCTGGCTGGTCCCCTCGCCCTGCTCCAGGGCCAGGCGGACCTCCTCCCGGTCTCTGTGGTTTTCCATGGCGGACTCATCGGCCACGCTGTCATAGAGGACAGCGCCGTCGGCAGCGATCCAGGTGAGTCGCTGCTCTGTCTCCAGGTCAATGAAGTAGTCCAGGCCCAGCTTCTCCACACCCCGGGCCGCATAGGCGGCCTCTTCCTTCATCTGGCTCCAGATTTCACTCTCATTCCGGTCTGTCATCACCGCAACAAACAGGGCGGTGCACAGCAGGATGGCCGCCACACAGACAGCCAGGCAGCTGCGAAAGATTTTTCCTGTCATCGGCTGCCACCGTCAATCTTATAGCCTACGCCTCGGACGGTCTCGATATAGCTCCCCGCCTGGCCCAGCTTGGTCCGCAGGGTCCGCACATGGACGTCCAGGGTCCGGTTCTCCCGGCTGAACTCCTGCCCCCAGACCCCGTCCATGATGGCGTCTCGGGTCATGGCCATGCCCTGGTGTTCCAGCAGCAGGCAGAGCAGTTCAAATTCCTTGTTAGTCAGCAGAACCTCTTGGTCCTCCACTCGCACCAGGTGCCGCCGGGGGCTGACGAAGAGGCTGCCCAGGCTGTAGTCCTCCCCCTCTTTCTTCTGTTCTGTCCGGCGGAGCACTGCCCGCACCCGGGCCACCAGCTCCATCATGCCAAAGGGCTTGGAGACGAAGTCGTCTGCCCCGCTGTCCAGGCCCACCACCCGGTCATACTCGGTGTTCTTGGCGGTAAGCATAATCACGGGAATCTTTTTCGTTGCGGCGGAAGCGCGGAGCTTCTGCAAAACCGCCAGGCCGTCCTCTTCCGGCAGCATGATATCCAGCAGAATCAGGGCCGGCTGCTGCCTGTACATCGCCTTCCAGAAATCCGTGGGCCGTTCAAAGCCCTGTGCATCAAAGCCCTGGCTCCCCAGGGCATAGGTCACCAGCTTGCGGATGCTGTCGTCATCCTCCAGCAGATAAATTCGTTCCATGGGAGTCACCCTTTCTTCTCCGGGTCTTAACCTGATATTTACATTCAGTATAGTTGCCCCATGTAAAAAAGAAAACCACCCCTATGTTAATTGTTTGTTAAATCCTTGTCAAGTCATTCTCCCTCTGCGGACACACTCTCTCCGCCTCATTTCCTCTGCTGGAGGGCTCCCAGGGTCGTCTCTCCCCAGGAGTAGTTGCTCATGTACTCCCCCCGGAAGGTCTCCACGGCGGCAGGCTCGCCCCGCAGGAACCGGTAGTAGTCGCAGTCCACCCGGTCGGGGTTCACAGCGATGAGGTCCCGCCGCTTGATAATTACATCCTCCCGGTCCAGCGCCCGGAAGGTGGCCCGCAGGTCGCTGATGAGGCTGCGTAGCTGACTGCGCACGCTCTCTGTGTCCGGTCGGCCCTCCCACAGCACGGAGATGAGCTGCCCCATGGTACTGCCGGCGCCCCGCCGGTCGATGAGATAGGCAAAGAGCTCCTTGGTGCGGCTACGGCTGAAATGAACGGGCTTCCCGTCGAAAAAGACTTCGAAATTCCCAAACGTCTGCACCCGCAGCCCTCCGGCGGAGGGAACATTCTCTTCCAGCCACTGCGCCAGTTCTTCCTCGTCGGTGAAGCCTACGATTTCTGCCTCAGGCTCCGCCTGGAAGATATGGCCTGCCATGGCCTCCAAGGCCTCCATCTCTGGGTCTAACAGAATGACGAACATGCTCCTCCCCCTCTCTGTGCTCAGATTCTTCTCTATCATACCATCTTTTTCGGGCCCGATGCAACCCCCCGTCGTCTCTTGCCAGGGAAATCCCTTCTGCAATAAACATCCACCCGCCCATCGGGTGGTTTTTCATTTTCGGGCATAGCCCTTGTTTACTAGCGGCGCCTGAAGGCGCAAGTACGGTCTGGCACATGCGAGGGGACTGTTACTTGCTACCCGTAAACGGGTTAATATCCTCCTTCGTCAGTTGGCCCGATATTTCGTCCTCCTTTAACTGATTCTGGATATATGCCGCTATCTTCTTCGTATCTTTTCCTACTGTATCCACATAGTAGCCTTTACACCAGAACTCACGATTTCTATATGCATATCGTGCATTTCCCCACTTCTCAAATATCATGAGGCTACTCTTTCCTTTCAAATACCCCATGAAACTTGACACGGACAGCTTCGGCGGTATTTCCAGCAGCATATGCACATGGTCCGGACATACCTCTGCTTCCAAAATCGTTACACCTTTCCATTGGCACAGCTGTCTCAGTATCGCTCCCATTTCCAGTCGTCGACTCCCATAGAAAGCTTTCCTCCTATACTTTGGCGCAAACACTACATGGTACTTACAATTCCACTTTGTGTGTGATAAACTATGTGCGTCATTCAAATTGCTTTCCGCCATTTGTTTGACCTCCTTTTGATGTTTTTGGTTGCAGTTGCCGGACCGCATACCTATTCTACATCAAAAGGAGTTTTTTGTTCTGTTTCACAGCTGTAAGCGCTTCCGAACCACCCGCGCCTAGCGCGGGGTTTTCGTTATACAAAAAGAGACCGGGAAGATTTACTCCCGGTCTCTCAGTCTGTATAAATGCCTCGCAGAGTTTTCGCC
>JABUSR010000058.1 GCA_021442645.1 Ruminiclostridium sp. | reverse complement strand
CTTGCCGACCAGCGTGGGCACGGTGCCGTTTCTGTCGATCACAGCAACCTTGTCCTCGCTCCAGCCCAGGAACAGGATTGCGTTGCCGTCGGCGTCATCTGCATGGGTGGGGACCTTGGTCTTCACTTTGACCACATCGCCGGGCATGTGCAGATTGTTGTCAGCGGGGACATTGCCGCTGGCGCCATTGCCAAAGTACTTCAGGTAGTGACCCACTTCCAAAACATCGGCCTTGCCGTTGTTGTTGGTGTCGTAGCCCCAGACTGCGTACAGGGTGATGTCAGCGTTCCCCATGGTGATTTCCTTCACGGTGCTGGGGGTGGAGTCGTCCTTGGTGTAGATGCCGCTGGGTGCAGTCTCGGACCAGCCGATGAAGACCACGGGAACTTCCTTCACATCATCGTGGGTGGGCTGCTTCACAGCAGTCAGGTCAATCACAGTACCGGTCAGGTAGTACTTGCCGGACTCGGGACCTTTGTAGCCGCCGCTGAGGTCGAAGTTCAGCTTGTGGGCTTCCTGGGTTGCGTCAGGAATCTTGTCGCCGTTGGTGTCATAGCCCCAAACAGCGAAGACGGAGATGTCGTGGTCGGTGAACTCCACGCCGGTGACGAGCTTGTCCTTATAGCTGTCGCCTGCGCTCAGGATGGGCAGGTACTCCAGGGACCAGCCGATGAAGTAAACGGGAACACCGTTCTCATCCAGGTGGAGAGGCTTAACGGAGCTCAGGGTTGCCTGGTTCTTGCTCACAAACTGGTCAGGCAGGTTGTCGGGCATGGTGCCCACGATGCCGCCGTTGTGGATGTAGTTCAGGTCGTACTTCGTCTCGGTCACGTCAGCCTTGCCGTTGCCGTTGGTGTCATAGCCCCAGGCTGCGTACACGGTGATGGGTTTGCTCTGGAAGGTGACCTTCTCCACGGTGTTGGGTGCGGTGTCAGTCACCTTGAAGATCTGGCTGTTCTTGTCAGTGGTCCAGCCGATGAAGACCACGTCCTTGCCGTCGTCCTGCCCGTGGGTGGGAACGGTCTTGCTCAGGGTGACCTCCGTGCCGGGGGCGTACTTGTTGGTGTCAGTGGGGGCACCGGTGCCGCCGTTGGCGTCATAGGTCAGCATCTTGCCGGTCTCATCGATGTCTGCCACGCCGTTCTTGTTCGTGTCATAGGACCAGACA
Organism: Ruminiclostridium sp.; assembly: GCA_021442645.1. Taxonomy (GTDB): domain Bacteria; phylum Bacillota; class Clostridia; order Oscillospirales; family Oscillospiraceae; genus Evtepia. The sequence continues at coordinate 3,395 of JABUSR010000058.1, read as the reverse complement.
GCGTAGACCGTCTTGTCATTTGCGTCGGGCATGGTGATGTCGGTCACCAAATCGGGCTTCTGGTCGCCTGCGCTCAGGATATCTGCAACCTTGGTCTCGCTCCAGCCCACGAAGAGGACGGAGATGTCACCGGCATCCTGGTGGACGGGAGTCTTGCTGCTCAGGGTCACGGCCTCCTTGGGGAGGTGCTTCTCGTCAGCAGGTGCTCTGCTGCCGCCGTTGGGGTCGTAGCGCAGGGTGTACTGGGTCTCGTTGACGTCAGCAATGCCGTTCTTGTTGATGTCATAGCCCCAGGCTGCAAAGACATTGATGTCCTTGTCTGCGAAGGTGACCTGGGTCAGGTAGGTGGGGGCCGTATCCCCTGCCTCGAAGATTGTTTTCTGCTTTTTCTCCGTCCAGCCGGCGAAGACCACGTTCTTGCCATGGTCAGCAGCGCGGATGGGAACATTCACAGTATCCAGCGTTGCAATCTCTTTTTCCAGATACTGGTTGTTGTCCTTGGGTGCACCACTGCCGCCGTTGGCTTTATAGGTCAGGGTGTAGGTGGTCTCGGTCACATCAGCAATCTGGTTGCCGTTGGTGTCATAACCCCAGACGGCATAGACCTTAATGTCCTTCTTTTTGAAGGTGACCTGGGTGATAAGCTTATCCTGATAGGTATCGCCCTTGCTCATGACGGGCTGCGGGTCTGCGGACCAGCCCACAAAGTAGACATTCTGGCCGTTGTAGATGCCGGAAACAGTCTTCGTCATGTTCAGCTTGACCGTATCCTTGGTCAGGTTGCCGGTTTTGTCTTTAGGCAGGCCTTTATCAATCTTGGAAGCACCGTTGGCATCATAGGTCAGGGTGTACTGAGGCTCGGTCACGTCGGCGATGCCGTTGTTGTTGGTATCCTCGCCCCAGGCGGCATACACGGTGATGTTGTCATCGTCGAAGGTGACACCGGTAACGGTCTGGGGTGCCGTGTCGTTCTTGGTAAGAACATTTGCCACCTGAGTCTCAGTCCAGCCGACGAACACCACACCGTTCTTCCAGACGGGGGCGGGATTCGTGGTGAGCGTTGCCTGGACGCCGGACTGATAGTACCCGGTGTCAACGGGCAGATTCTGCACGGCGTCGGTGGTGTTTGCGTCATAGATCAGCCGATATCTGTCGTACACGTCGGGGGTGCCGTCACCATTGCTGTCAACGCCCCACACAGCGTACACGGTGATATCGCTGCTGCCAAAGGTCACATCGGTGACAATGTCCTTGTCCTTGTCAAAGGTGTTCCAATTTGCAGCAGTCAGAACTCCAAACTGGTTCTCGGACCAGCCCAGGAAGACCACGTCCTTGCCGCCGTCCTGTGCGTGGGTGGGTACGGGGGTGGTGGCCAGCGTGACAGTGTTGTCGGTGACGTACACGTCGGTATCATTGGGGACCTGGCCGATGCCGCTGTTGCCGCCGTTTGCATTGTAATACAGATTGTAGGTGGTCTCTTTGCAGTCGGCGGTGCCGTTACCGTTGGTGTCAAGGCCCCACAGAGCGTAGACAGTCTTGGTGCCGATATTGGTCAAGTTGACAGAGGTAACCGTCGTCCCGGTAGGATCAAGATCGTCCTTCGTATAGACCTGGGTGTCCTGCGTATCGGTCCAGCCCAGGAAGACCACGTTCACATTGTTGATGGGGTCGTGAGTGGGCTTCGTATTGCTCAGGCTGTACTGACCGCCGATAGTATACACATCGTCAGCAGGTGCGGTGTTTTGATTGCCGCCGTTGGCATTGTAGGTAATTCTGTATTCGTTGCCTGTTAAGCTTGTAAAGTCGATTCGATAGACATCAGGATCATTATTCTGACCGTACACAATGCTGACGCCCTTATAGGCGTACTTTGTGGTATCCTTCGGGGTGACCACGATGTCGGTGGTCTTTATCCCGTCATCGCGCTCGGGGAAGTAAATCTCGGAAGCGTTGCCCTTCACCGCAGACTTTTCAACGAGGATATCATCAAGGTAGACCTCCACCCAGCGGGCCTGAATCCCGTGGTCCTTCGTGCCCTTCGTGCTCTGGGTCTTCGGCCAATAGGGGTCATTGGGGTCGTTATTGGGGTCGGTTGCAACATTCTTCTGTTTCACAGTGCAGAGATCGTAATTCCCGCTCCCCGCAGGGGTCAGATCGATTGCCAGGGGGAATGCATAGATATTATACTCGGGGAGCGCATCCTTATTCGCTGAGATGGGTGCATTGCTGCCAAACCGCATGGCGTTGTCAGCGCCCTTTGCAGTATTGTCCACCGTCCAGCTGCCGCCGACATCCTTTGACTCCACCATAAACCAATACTGGTCACTACCATAGGTTATGCTCATGTCGGCATCGTCGGTATCGTAGGTGTTATTCATATTCAGCGCATAGGCAGTGCCTAACCACTGTGCGTCATTCTTGCTGCCGTTCTGGGGCATCTTATACAGATTCAGCTCTGCCGCCGCTCTTGCCGCTTTCCTAGTCTCGCTGGTCCCGATCATGGGGACACGGTACTCAAAGTTCACATCGGTGCGGTCCTCAAAGACCTTGTAGACGAACACATTGTTGCTGCCGCTCTTCGTCACGGCAGAAATCACATTATCACCCTCGGCGTCTTTCTGGGCCTGCTTACTGCCGCGGGTGGTCAAGTAGATCTTGATATCGCCTGTGGTTCCGGTCGAATAACTAAGATAGTAAATGTTGTCCTTTTCATTCAGAACAGCAGTGCCGTTGGACTGAGTTTTTGTAGACCCGTCCAATCTAATCTTGTCAGTAGTAACCTTTGCTACTCTGTAGTTGAACCCATCCGTAAGGGTCCAGCCAATCTGTGCGTGACCGAGTACTGAACCGATTCCGGACACATATCCATTAAATTTATGATTGCCTACAGGTTGATTGTCCAGGTAGACGGAAACATTTAAATCATGTTTGTATCCACTGGCTTGATTCTTTTTCTCTGCCCATTGAACCGTGAAGTTCATGTTGCCGATGGTAGCAGTCTGGACTTCCCCGCTTACTGCAAACGTCGCAACGGGAAGCAGACCGACCATCATGGCCAAGGTAAGCAGAATGGCTAACAATCGTTTTTTCATGCTTTCTTGTTCCTCCTTTTTCGTGTTATAAACGGATATGCAAGGTCCCCTTTCCCTCTGTCATCAGATGTATAGGCGTAGCCTCCTTCCTGTTCACCCTTTGGCCTTTCGGCGGGTCATTTCACAACGTTCCCATACATAGTATGGGGCCTAATTTTACGCTTAAATTATATAATAGCGGCAAATACAATATCAAGCCCCACATTATACCGAGTAACCATACATCTTGTGCCGTGCTGGTTTTCCTTTTTACAACAAAGGTAATTGCCCGCTTTCCCTCGGTCCCCCCCCCCCCCCCCCACC
>JABUSR010000280.1 GCA_021442645.1 Ruminiclostridium sp. | reverse complement strand
CTTAGATGCTTCAAAAGCGCTGATTATAAATGTCTATTTTTAATCAGCTTTGAGTATTAAACATAGCGGGACCCCTCCCAATCTTGAGAGGGGTCCCGTTTTTATGTTGCTTTACATGATCGCATACTTCTGTGCGTAGGCGTCGTAGGCCTTCAGGAAGCCGGGGCTCCCTGCCCGCACGCTGTCCAGCCGGCCGTGGATGTCCATGCTGTCGTGGGACATCTCAATAACACACCCGGCGATGTTGGAGCAGTGGTCGGCTACCCGCTCCAGGTCGGTGAGCAGGTCGGACCAGACGAAGCCCAGCTCGATGGTGCACTCCCCCCGCTGGAGACGCAGGATGTGGCGGCTGCGAAGCTGTTCCTTCAGGGTGTCCACCACCTCCTCCAGGGGTTCCACGGCGGTGGCCCGGGTCACGTCGTTCTCCAGGAAGGCTGCCAGGGCCAGCTCCATGATTTCCATCACAGCGGCCAGAAGGACATCCAGCTCCTTTTTCGCCGCCGCCGAGAAGGACAGGCCCTTGTTGGCCATCTCCTCTGCAGACTCCAGCACATTCACCGCATGGTCGGAGATTCGCTCAAAATCACTGATGAGGTGGAGCACCTTGGCCGTCTGGCGGCTGTCTCCCGCTGAGAGGTCCATAGCACTGAGTTTTACCAGGTAGGTGCCCAGCATGTCCTCATACTGGTCCACCTCTTCCTCGATCTCCCGGATAGCCTGGGCCGTTTTGGGGTCAAAGGCTTTCAGGGTCCCGCAGGCCGTCCGCATAGCGTCCATGGAAATCTGCGCCATGGATCCTGCCACCTCCACACACCGGGCAATGGCCACAGAGGGCGTAGCGATCAGGCGTTCGTCCAGGATCTGGATGGTATCGGGAGTCTCTGCGTCCGGGATGAGCTTACAGACCAGCTTCTCCAGCAGGCCGGCAAAGGGGAAGAGCAAGGCCGTGCAGAGGACGTTAAAGGCCGTGTGGACAATGGCGATGCCCAGGGGATCAATGGCCTGGGACACAAAGCCAAACTGTACCACGCGGTTTACCGCACAGAAGGCCACCAGCCAGACTACAGTACCGATCACATTGAACATCAGGTGGACCACCGCCGTGCGGCGGGCATTTTTGTTGGTTCCCACCGAGGAGAGCAGGGCGGTCACTGTAGTGCCGATATTCTGGCCCATGATGATGGGGATAGCTGCGCCGAAGGTCACCTGCCCCGTGGCAGACAGGGCCTGCAGAATACCCACCGACGCCGAGGAGCTCTGGATGATGCCCGTCAGTACGGCACCTGCCGCCACGCCCAGGATGGGATTACTGAACATCACCAGGATATTCTGGAACTCCGGCACCTCCTTCAGGCCTGCCACTGCGCCGCTCATGGTCTCCATACCGAACATAAGCACGGCAAACCCCAGCAGGATGGTACCGATATCCTTCTTCCGCTCGCTCTTGCCCGCCATGATCAGGATGATACCGATGAGGGCCAGAACGGGGGTAAAGGAGGACGGCTTCAGCAACCGCACAAACAGGTCCGTACCCTCCAGCCCCGTAAGGCTCAGAATCCAGGCCGTCACCGTGGTACCCACATTGGCACCCATGATGACGTTGATGGCCTGCTTCAGGCTGAGCAGACCGGAGTTTACAAAGCCCACCACCATGACCGTAGTGGCAGAAGAGCTCTGGATAATGGCCGTGACCCCCAGGCCGGTGAGAAAGCCCAGAATTTTACGGGTGGTCAGCTTGCTCAGCAGCATTTTCAGGCTCTTGCCTGCCGCCTTTTCCAGGTAGCTGCCCATCGTGTTCATGCCGAACAGGAACAGGCTGAGCCCCCCTATCATTGTCAATACATCAAACAGATCCATAGATTTTCCCTCTTGTTATCCTGATTTTAACATGATTTTACCTGAGACCCAGTGTATCGGCCTCAGGTAAAATCAACAAGCAGGATTAGGTTAAATCTATGTTAAATATCAAGAAGGGGACTCATTCCGATTTTGGGGTGTAGGGCTGCCCGTCCTTAGACCGCTGGCCGGTGATGGCGTATTCCACCCACTCGGCCAGGTTGGTGGCGTGGTCGCCGATGCGTTCCAGGTACTTGGCCACCATAAAGATGTCCAGGCACTCCCCGCCCCGGCTGCTGTCCCGGGAGATGATCTCGATGAGGTCGGTCCTGATTCTATGGAACCAGCCGTCTACCACATCGTCATAGGCGATTACCGACCGGGCCAGCTCCAGGTCCAGGTGAACGAAGGCGTCCACGCTCTCCCGTACCATGCGGATGGCCTCGTCGGCCATCTGCTCCAGCTTGGTCTTCCCGTCGGGATGGTACTTTCGAAGGAAGGGGGCCAGCTCGGCGATGTCCGATGCCTGGTCACCGATGCGTTCCAGATCGGTAATCATCTTCAGGGCGGCCGTGATGCGGCGGAGGTCTGTAGCCACCGGCTGCTGCTGGAGGAGCAGCTTGGTGCAGACGGTCTCGATTTCCCGTTCCTTCTCGTCGATCTCGCTGTCCACCAGGAAAACATGCTCTTCCAGCTTGCGGGCGGTTTCTTCCTCCCCACTGAGGGTCTTTACAGATACGCCGATGGCATCCTGGCACAAAGTGCCCATTTCCACCATCATGCTGTACATCTGCTTTAACTGCTTGTGGTAACGGTCTCGCATTATCCGAACCTCCCCGTAATATAGTCCTCGGTACGTTTGTCCCGGGGCATGGAGAAAATATCTTCGGTAGGGCCAAACTCCACCATTTCTCCCAGGAGGAAAAAGGCCGTCTTATCCGACACACGGAGGGCCTGCTGCATGTTGTGGGTCACCATGATGACGGTATAGTCCTTTTTCAGCTCCACGGCCAGGTCCTCAATCTTGCCCGTAGAGATGGGGTCCAGAGCAGAGGTGGACTCGTCCATCAGCAGAACCACCGGCTCGTTGGCCAGGGCCCTTGCAATGCACAGGCGCTGCTGCTGACCGCCGGAGAGGCCCAGGGCGCTGGCCTTCAGCCGGTCCTTCACCTCGTCCCAGATAGCCGCATCCCGAAGGGACTTCTCTACGATCTCATCCAGTCGGCTCTTGCTCCGGATTCCATAGGTCCGGGGCCCGTAGGCCACATTGTCGTAGATACTCATTGGGAAGGGGTTGGCCTTTTGGAAGACCATGCCCACCTGCTTCCGGAGCCAGGTGGGATCCATCTCCCTGTCAAAGATGTTATGCCCGTCAAAGCAGATCTCCCCTTCAATGCGGACCCCTTCCACCAGGTCATTCATGCGGTTCAGGGTCTTGAGAAAGGTGGACTTTCCGCAGCCGGATGGCCCAATGAGGGCAGTAATCTCGTTGGCAGGGATGGCGATGTTAATATCCTTCAGTGCGTGGTGTCCCTTATCCTCAGCAGTTTTTTTCCCGGTGGCGCCGTACCACAGGTTCATGTGTTTGGTAGTGATGATATCTCCCATGGGTCACCCTCTCTTTCTGTTCAGTTTCTTTCCTGCCAGGTTGGCAGCCATGTTGATACACAGCACCAACAGCAGCAGGATAGTGGCCACAGCAAAGGCCACACCGGTCTCTCCCCGCTCGTTGGCATAGACGTACAAGGCCACAGTGAGGGTCGCGGAGGAGGACTGGAGGGACTGGGTGAAGCCGTTCAGCACCAGGCCAAACCCTGCCGTAAAGAGCAGTGCCGCTGATTCGCCCACAATGCGGCCCACAGCCAGGATGCACCCGGTGACGATACCGTCCACGGCGTTGGTCAGGACCACCGTGCGGACCATCCGCCACTTTCTGGCGCCCAGGGCCAGGGCCCCCTCCCGGTAGGACTGGGGCACGGTCTTCAGGCTCTCCTGGGTGGTACGCAGGATGATAGGCAGAATCATCAGCACCAGGGTCAGACCACCGGCCAGAATTCCCTGCTGGAGGCCCAGGATCTGGATGAAGAAGAGCATACCCACCAGACCGAAGAGGATGGAGGGCAGGCCGGAGAGTGTCTCTGCCGCATACTCGATGAGCGCCACCATCTTCCTGCTGGAGGCATACTCTGTCAGGTAGATGGCCGCCCCCACCCCGAGGGGCAGGACCACCGCAAGGGCCACCAGGATAATATAGAGCGTGTTCAGGATATTGGGCAGGATACCGATGGTGTCGTTCAGGTAACTGCTCTGGGTGGAGAGGAGACTCCAGCTGATGTTGGGGATGCCCCGATAGAAGATATACCCGATAATGCAGACGAGCAGCGCACAGGTCAGCCCTGCGCACAGGTACAGAAGCCCCTTCACGGTGTTGTTCCAGACTTTTCTAGAGGCAGACAGACCTTTCATATCAGCCCTCCTTCCGTCCCTTGATGAGGACATTGAGCAGGACGTTGATGAGCATGATAAAGAGGAAGAGCACCAGGCCCACGGAGAACAGGGCCTGCCGCCAGAGGCTGCCGTAGGCGGCGTAGGACATCTCCGAAGCGATAGCAGTGGTCAGGAATCGCACCGGCTGAAAGATTCCGGGCATATTGGGCACATTGCCGGAGACCATGATGATGGCCATGGCCTCGCCGATGGCACGGCCCACGCCCAGCACCACCGCAGTGGCCACACCGCTGCGGGCCGCCGGGAAGGATACCCGAAATGCCG
>JABUSR010000051.1 GCA_021442645.1 Ruminiclostridium sp. | reverse complement strand
GGGAACTGGTCAAGGCCATCTATGTGGATGCTCCGGATAAGTCCAGCGGCAAACGCAGACAGCATATCCACATCCAGTACGACGGGCTTGGATTTATTCCACTGAATGAACTTCTAAACGCGGAAAAGGCGTGACTCAAAGCCACGCCTTCCCATTCTTTTTTCAATTCTAAAACATTACTGTTTTATGACGCCCCGCCTAAGCCGGGTTTTCTTTTTACCTATAAACCTATTGACAAAATATGTTTATGGTGTTATCGTCTTATTAACCTATAGAGAAAGTGGGAATAAAAATGAACAATCTAAAATTTGAAACCTTGCAGGTACATGCCGGGCAAGAATCACCCGATCCGACTACGGATGCAAGAGCCGTGCCCATCTACGCCACCACTTCCTATGTGTTCAGGGACAGCGCTCAGGCAGCGGGGCGGTTCGCCCTGACGGAGCCGGGCAACATCTACACCCGTCTGATGAACCCCACCAACGATGTGTTCGAGCAGCGCATTGCGGCCCTGGAGGGCGGTGCGGCGGCCCTGGCCACCGCTTCCGGCTCGGCTGCTATTACCTATGCCGTGCAGAACATTGCCAGAGCCGGGGATCACATTGTCTCCTCCGTCAACCTCTACGGCGGCACCTACAACCTGTTTGCCAACACACTGAAGGAACAGGGCATCGACACTACCTTCGTGGATCCCGACGACCTTGAGGCGCTGGAGGCTGCTATCCGAGATAACACAAAGCTCGTCTATGCCGAAACCCTGGGCAACCCCAATTCCGATGTCATTGATCTGCGGGCCATTGCGGAGATTGCCCACCGCCACGGCATCCCCTTCATCGTGGATAACACTTTTGCCACGCCTTTCCTGCTCCGTCCCATCGAATACGGCGCGGACATCGTGGTACACTCTGCCACCAAGTTCATCGGCGGCCACGGCACGGTCATGGGCGGCGTAGTCGTGGATTCCGGCCGCTTTGACTGGACGCAGAACGACAAGTTCCCCGGAATCTCTCAGCCCAATCCCTCCTACCACGGCGTTGTTTTTGCCCAGGCCTGCGGCAACATCGCCTATGTCATGAAGCTCCGAACCACCTTGATGCGGGATCAGGGGGCAGTCCTCTCTCCCTTCCATTCCTTCCTGCTGCTGCAAGGGCTGGAGACCCTGTCTCTGCGGGTAGAGCGGCATGTGGAGAATGCATTGAAGGTGGTGGAATATCTCAGAAAGCATCCCCAGGTGGAGAAGGTCAACCACCCCTCCCTGGCTACCGGCCGAGCGGCGGAGCTGTACGGCGAATACTTCCCCCACGGCGCTGCCTCCATCTTCACCTTTGAAATCAAGGGCGGCGCGGACAAGGCCAAGCGGTTTACCGAGAGTCTGGAGCTGTTCTCGCTGCTGGCCAACGTGGCGGATGTGAAATCCCTGGTCATTCATCCGGCCTCCACCACCCACTCCCAGATGAGCGAGGAGGAGCTGCTGGCCTGCGGCATCGCGCCCAACACCATTCGCCTCTCCATCGGCACCGAGCACATTGACGACATTCTTGCAGATTTGGACCACGGCTTTGCCGCCGTCAGATAAGGAGGAACCCATGTCGAACATCTATACTTCCGCAGACCAACTCATCGGCAAGACGCCCCTTCTGGAGCTGACCCATATCGAAAAGGAATACGGTCTCAAGGCCAGAATTCTTGCCAAGCTGGAGTACTTCAACCCCGCGGGCAGCGTGAAGGACCGCATTGCCAAGGCAATCCTTGACGATGCCGAGGCGAGAGGGCTTTTGAAGCCGGGTGCCACCATCATCGAGCCCACCTCCGGCAACACCGGCATCGGGCTTGCCTCCGTGGCAGCGGCAAGGGGCTACCGGCTGATTATCACCATGCCCGAAACCATGAGCGTGGAGCGCCGCCAGATCATGAAGGCATACGGAGCCGAACTTGTGCTCACGGATGGCGCCAAGGGCATGAAGGGCGCCATTGCCAAAGCGGAAGAGCTTGCGGCAGAAATTGAAAACAGCTTCATCCCCGGCCAGTTTGTAAATCCCGCCAACCCTGCCGCGCACCGGGCGACCACCGGCCCCGAAATCTGGGCGGATACCGACGGTGACGTGGATATCTTCGTGGCAGGCGTGGGCACGGGCGGCACCATTACCGGCGTAGGCGAGTACCTGAAAGCCCAAAATCCGAATGTCAGAATCGTTGCTGTGGAGCCTGCATCTTCCGCTGTGCTCTCTACGGGTATTGCGGGGGCCCACAAAATACAGGGCATCGGTGCAGGCTTTGTGCCGGATGTTCTGAATACTTCGATTTATGACGAGATTATCACGGTTTCCAATGAGGATGCGTTTTCTGTCGGGAATCGAATCGGCAAACGAGAGGGCGTTCTGGTGGGGATATCCTCCGGCGCGGCGGCCTGGGCGGCCATTCAACTTGCCAAGCGAGCCGAGAACCAAGGGAAAACCATCGTGGTACTTTTCCCGGATACTGGGGACAGATACCTTTCCACCCCGCTGTTTGCGGAATAAATAAAAAGGAGAAAGAATATGACGATTTATGCAGATAATGCGGCAACCACAAAAATGAGCCCTACAGCCATCCAGGCTATGCTGCCGTATATGGATGAGACTTACGGCAACCCCTCCAGCCTACACAGTTTGGGACAGCGGGCAGCAGAGGCGCTCTGGAGTGCCAGAGAAACCGTTGCTGCTTGCCTGGGTGGAGACCCCAAGGAAATCTATTTTACCTCCGGCGGCAGTGAAGCAGACAATCAAGCGATTCTTTCCGCTACGGCTATCGGCGCAAAGAAGGGCAAAAACCACATCATTTCCACCGCTTTTGAGCATCACGCCGTGCTGCACACACTGGAAAAACTGAAAAAGCAGGGCTTCGATATCGAACTGTTGTCCGTGGGTGAGCGCGGTACAGTCACGGCTGGGCAGGTGGCAGCAGCCATTCGGGAAGACACTTGCCTTGTTACCATTATGTATGCAAATAATGAGATTGGATCCGTGCTCCCGATTGCAGAAATCGGTGCCGTCTGCCGTGAAAAGGGTGTTCTGTTTCACACTGACGCAGTGCAGGCCGCAGGGCATTTGCACATCGACGTAGTGGCACAGAATATCGATCTGCTCTCCCTGTCGGCACACAAGTTCCATGGCCCCAAAGGCATTGGTGTGCTGTATGCACGGAGGGGAATCTCCCTTACCAATGTCATCGAAGGCGGTGCACAGGAGAGGGGTAAGCGGGCCGGTACCGAAAATATCCCCGCCATTATGGGTATGGCGGCAGCACTGAAAGAGGCAGTGGAGCACATCGACGAAAATGCTGCCAGGGTTTCTGCTCTTCGAGATAAGCTAATTGCAGGCCTGGAGCAGGTCCCCCATTCTGCACTGAACGGCGACCCGAAGAACCGGCTGTCCGGCAATGTGAATTTCTGCTTTGAGGGGATTGAGGGGGAGAGTCTGCTGCTCCTGCTGGATGGGAAAGGCATCTGTGCTTCCTCCGGTTCGGCCTGTACCTCCGGGTCTCTGGACCCCAGTCATGTGCTGCTGTCCATCGGCAGACCTCACGAGGTGGCCCACGGATCTCTTCGGCTTAGCCTATGTGAGTGGAATACTGAGGGGGAAGTGGACTACATGTTGGCAGAGATTCCTGGAATCGTAGAGTATCTGAGAAATATGTCTCCCCTGTGGAAGGACAAGGTCAGCGGTAAAAAGCCGTTCGTACTGTAAGGAGGAAAGAAAAACATGGCATTATACAGTGAAAAAGTGATGGATCATTTCCGCAATCCCCGCAATGTTGGCAGCATTGAGAATGCTGCGGGTGTGGGTGAGGTAGGCAACGCCAAATGCGGCGATATTATGAAGATATATCTGCAGATTGAAGACGAGATCATCACGGACGTGAAGTTTGAGACCTTCGGCTGCGGATCTGCCATCGCCTCCAGTTCCATGGCTACGGAGCTCATCAAGGGGAAGCCTGTTTCAGAGGCACTGGCACTCTCCAACAAAGCAGTAGCCCAGGCACTGGACGGGCTACCTGCCCATAAACTGCACTGCTCCGTGCTGGCGGAGGAGGCCATCAAGGCCGCCGTGCAGGACTATTATGAGAAAGCCGGCATCGAGTACGATCATGCCCAATTCCCGGATTGTGCTTCCTGCGGGCATTGTGATGAAACGTAAGGTGCTAATTGCCATGAGCGGCGGCGTGGATTCTTCCGTCGCCGCTTATCTCATGCAGTCACAGGGGTATGACTGCTGCGGGTGCACCATGAAGCTTTGGGAAAATGAGACAATCGGTTTTTCCCGGGGACATACCTGCTGCTCTCTGGATGACGTGGAGGATGCAAGAGCGGTAGCCTTTGGGCTTGGCATCCCGTATTATGTGCTTAACTTCAGGGAAGAATTCCGGGAACGGGTCATAGAGAAATTCGTGCGAAGCTACGAGGTCGGTCTGACTCCGAATCCCTGTATAGACTGCAATCGCTTTATGAAATTCGGTGCATTATATGAGCGCGCGGGAGTGCTTGGTTTCGAATATATCGTGACCGGGCACTACGCCCGTATTGAGAGGCAAAATGGGCGGTTCCTACTCAAAAAGGCGTTGGATGCAGCTAAAGACCAAAGCTATGT